>DASUVR010000244.1:0-11966 GCA_036378855.1 Gemmatimonadales bacterium
GTGGAGAAAGCGTCCTGGAAGGCAGGAGGCTTTGGTTTGCGTGACTCTGACTCGCAGGCCACCAGCGCTAGGCAGAGGGCCACAAGGAGCAGTCGGGTTTTGAGCATAGAGGGGTGACACTAGCGGAGTGAATTCGTTGCCGCAAGCGGGTGCGCCGCTTATGTTTCCCCAGCCGCACCACTTTTCGCAACCTCCCATCCGCTGTTTCGAAGGAGTTCGGCTCATGGCCGGCCACAGCAAGTGGAAGCAGATCAAAAGGAAAAAGGCGATCACCGACGCCAAGCGCGCTTCGTCCTGGACCAAGGTGATCCGGGAGATCACCGTGGCAGCCCGAAGCGGCGGCGGCGATCCGGGGGGTAACCCACGCCTCCGGACGGCGATCGATGCGGCCAAAGCGGTCAACATGCCGGGCGAAAACATCGACCGCGCCATCAAGAAGGGCACCGGCGAGCTGGAGGGCAGCGTTTACGAAGAGCTGACCTACGAAGGATACGGCCCGGGAGGAGCGGCCATTTTTATCGAGGCCACCACGGACAATCCCAACCGAACCGTGGCGGAAATCCGTCACGCCTTCAGCCGGAACGGTGGAAATCTGGGGGCCTCCAATTCGGTGGCCTGGATGTTCGACCGCAAGGGGCAGATCTATCTCGACGCCGCCCGCCACGACGAAGATGGCGCGCTCGAGGCGGCACTGGAGAGTGGCGCCGAAGACTTCCTCCGCGAAGGCGACCAGTACATCGTCACTACCACTCCGTCACAGCTCCACGCGGTCCAGGATGCCCTGCGGAGTCGCGGGTTCACCATTGATTCGGCCGAACTGGCAATGGTGCCCCGCAACACGGTGCGGGTGGAAGGTGCCGACGCCGAGCGCATTGTGCGGCTCATGGATGTGCTCGAAGAGCTGGATGACGTCTCCAAGGTTTTTTCCAACTTCGATATCGACGCAGCGCAGCTGGCCGAGGCGGAAGCCTGAGGGTACCCCGGTGAGGGTGCTCGGGATCGATCCGGGAACAGCGGTGATGGGGTATGGGGTGGTCGAGGCCGGGTCGAGTCGGCATCCGGTGCTGGTCGAATGTGGGACGCTGACCGCCCCAGCCCGAGCCCCCCTTCCAGTTCGCCTTCGCGTGCTCTATGAGGGCGTCAGCGAGCTGCTCAGCCGCCACACGCCAGAAGCTTTGGCTGTCGAAAGCGCCTTTTACGGACGGAACGTTCGCACCGCGGTGGTGTTGAGTCATGCGCGGGGGGTGATCCTGCTGGCCGGCGAGCTCGCCGGGGTGAACCTTGCGGAGTACTCTCCGGCCTCGGTCAAGAAAGCCATTGTAGGACGAGGTGCAGCCCTGAAGCCTCAGGTGGGCTACATGGTGGCGCAGCTCCTTCGTCTCACTGTTCCTCCTTCGCCGGAAGATGCTGCCGATGCGGTCGCCGTGGCTCTTACCCACCTGACGATCGCCACCCGCCGTGCCGTCTTCGCCCAACACGGAGCGAGTCGCCTATGATCGCCACGTTGACCGGAGTCGTGGCCGAGCGCGATGGCGAATCGCTGGTGGTTCAAACCGACGGTGGTGTCGGCTATGCCGTGAGCGTGCCGGTCAGCGTCGCCCAGCGGCTGCCATCGCGGGGCGCCCGGGTGAGTCTCTTCACCGAACTGGTGGTGAAGGAAGACGGCTGGTCGCTCTACGGGTTTGACACCTCGGTGGAGCGGCTGGTGTTCCGCCACCTTTTGAGTGCCAGTGGGTTCGGCCCCAAGCTGGCCCTGGCTCTCCTGTCGGCGCTGGGTCCCGAGCGCGCGGTTCGGAGCATTCAGGCCCGGGACCTGTCCACACTGAGCTCGGTGAGTGGCATCGGCCGGAAGAAGGCGGAGCGGTTGGTGCTCGAGCTCCAGGATCGATTCAGCGATGTCGTGGTGGAGGCCAAGCTCCCCCGCGTTGAAGGTTCGGAGGATGCGGTGCGGGCACTGGTGGGGCTCGGCTACGGCACGGCGGCGGCCGATGACGCAGTGCGCGCCGCGCTGGCGGAAGGGACCCCCCGGGAAACCCCTCAGCTCATCCGTCGGGCACTGCAGCAACTCACTCCTTCTCGTGGAGCCGTATAACCAATGGCGACTCCGGCCACGACGGCCGAATGGATCTGCACCCGTTGCGGTGCAACCAATCGGAAGCTGGTTCCGCTCCGTACAACTCAGACCGCGGATCGATGCGTCACCTGTCACGCCGAACACGTGGTGGAGCTCGACAGCCGTCCAGTTCGTTGGCGGGCGCGCTTGGAGGACTGAAGGGTCAGCGGTCCAGCCGCCGGCTTACCGCTCAGCGCTTACCGCTTACGTTTCCTTGCCATGACAAGACTCCAGATAACCACGCCCGAAGCGATCCCCGAGGAGAGCAGCGCTGACGCGGCCCTGAGGCCCTCACGGCTGGATGAGTTCGTGGGTCAGAGCCAGGTGAAGGCCTCGCTCCAGATTGCCATCGACGCCGCGAAGAAGCGCCGGGAAACCCTCGATCATATCCTGTTCTTCGGCCCTCCCGGCCTGGGAAAGACCACCCTGGCGATGTTGCTGGCCCGGGAGATGGGCGTGCAACTCCGCACCACCTCCGGACCCGTCCTGGAAAAGCCGGGCGACCTCGTCGGTCTGCTCACGTCGCTCACCGCTGGAGACATGCTGTTCATCGACGAGATTCACCGTCTCCGGCCGGCCCTGGAAGAGTTTCTCTACGCCGCCATGGAGGACTTCCGGATCGACGTTCGGATTGCCGAGGGCCCCCACGCCCAGACGATTCCCATGACGCTGGAGAAATTCACCCTGATTGGGGCCACGACTCGCTTCGGCCTGCTGACGCCGCCGATGCGAGCCCGCTTCGGGATCGTGGAGCGGCTGAGCTTCTACCCCCCCGAGGAGCTCCGCCAGATCGTCACCCGCTCGGCCGCAATTCTGGGCGTGCCGATCGATGGGGCCGGGGCCGATGAGATCGCCCGCCGAAGCCGGGGAACCCCGCGCGTCGCCAACCGGCTGCTGCGCCGGGTACGGGACTACGCCGAGGTGAAAGCCGATGGCAGCATAACCTCTGATGTGGCCGCGTCGGCCCTCGCGCGGCTCAACGTGGATGAGTTTGGGCTGGACGACATGGACGCCCGGATTCTCAGCACCATCATCGAGAAGTTCGGCGGTGGGCCGGTGGGGTTGGGGACCGTGGCTGTGGCCGTGGGCGAAGACGCCGGTACCCTGCAGGATGTCTACGAGCCTTATCTGATTCAGCAGGGCTTTCTCGAGCGCACCCCTCGCGGCCGGTGCGCCACCGCGCTGGCCTATCGCCGGTTCGGGCTCAAGCCCCCCGCAGTGCAAGCGACCATCTTTGACGGCTGAGCGGCTCCAGACCTCCGATTTCGATTACCACCTTCCGACCGACCTGATCGCCCAAAAACCAGCATCCGACCGGGGTGGAAGTCGGCTTCTGGTCGTGCGTCGCACAGCCGGCAACCAGGCTGCGCTCGGGGACGCACAGTTTGCCGATCTCGCCCGACTCATCCCACCCGGCGATCTGCTTGTCCTCAATACCACCCGGGTGCGGCATGCCCGGCTGCTCGGCACGCGGCCGTCCGGTGCACCGGCGGAAATACTGCTTATCGAGCCGGGACCGGCAGGTACCTGGGTCGCGATGGGAAAACCGGGGGCTGCCCTCCGGCCCGGCAAACGGGTGCAACTGGGACAAGACGCAGTGGTAGAAACGGTGGAAGTCCTCGACGATGGAAACCGGCTGGTGCGCTTTCTGGGACTGACCGCCGACGAAGCCATGACACGCTACGGACGATTGCCGCTGCCACCGTATATCGAGCGGGCGGCCGATCAGGAAGATGAGGTCCGCTATCAGACGGTGTACGCCCAGGAGGAAGGGAGCATTGCCGCTCCCACCGCTGGACTCCATTTCACACCCTCTCTGCTTCACAGTCTCCGCGAGGCCGGCGTCCTGATCGAAGGCCTGGACCTTCAGGTCGGGCCCGGCACCTTCAAGCCGGTCGAGGTGGACGATCCGGAGCGGCACCAGATGCATCCCGAGCGCTACGACATCGGTCCTCAGCTCGCCCAACGTGTTGCTCAGGTGCGGGCCCAGGGCGGCCGAGTGTGGGCGGTCGGAACCACCGTCGTTCGGGCCCTCGAAAGTGCGAGCCTGCCCGACGGTACGCTGCAGATCGGGTCGGCCGAAACCAAGCTCATGATTCTGCCGGGCTATACCTTCCGCACCGTAGACCGGCTGATCACCAACTTTCATCTGCCTAGATCAACCTTGCTCATGCTGGTATCCGCCTTTGCCGGCAGGGAGCTTATCCTGACAGCGTACCGCCATGCCGTGGCGGAACGCTACCGCTTCTATTCGTACGGCGACGCGATGGTGATCCTCTGACCCGGAGCTTTCGGTGACCTTCTCCAACCCCGCGGGGAATGCCCCGGCTGCGGCCCAGGCCTATGTCCGAGGATTGCTGGACCTTCTCGGTACCCGCGATCCGCTCGCGGTGATGGCCGAGCTGCTTCCCTGGCTAGAGTGGCGGGTTGCGAGCGTGTCTGAGCCAGTCCTCCGGAGAGCCGAGGCTCCGGGCAAATGGTCGGTCATCCAGGTGGTCCAGCATCTGGCCGATAGTGATCTCGTGGCGGGATACCGTGTTCGCATGGTAGTGGCGGAGAATTCCCCGCCACTGCCGGGCTATGACCAGGACGGATGGGCCCGGGAATTTCACTACGACCAGGTGCCGCTCGCCGCCGCGGTGGATCAACTCCGCTCGCTCCGAACCGCCAATCTGAGGCTCTGGAGCCGACTGACTTCCGATCAGCTCCAGCGTGTTGGAATACACAGTGAACGCGGACCGGAGAGCGCGGGGCACATCCTTCGGCTCATGGGAGCGCACGATCTGGTCCACCGGCGCCAGATCGACCGGATTCTGGCTTCGGCTCGTTGATGTTCGAGTTCCGCCTGGAGGCCACTCAGGGATCGGCCCGAGCGGGCACTCTCACGCTCCCCCACGGTCCGGTGAAAACGCCAGCCTTCATGCCGGTGGGCACCCACGCGGTGGTTCGCGGACTGAGTGCGGGTGATGTGCGCCGAACGGGAGCGCAGATCATCCTGGGCAACACCTATCATCTGCATCTGCGCCCGGGCGAGCACGTGGTGCAGTCTATGGGCGGACTCCACCGCTTCACCACCTGGAGCGGCCCGATGCTGACCGACTCCGGCGGATTCCAGGTGTTTTCCCTCGAAGGACTCCGGCGCATCGAAGAGGACGGCGTCGAATTTCAGAGCCACATCGACGGCACTCTCCGGATGCTCACCCCCGAGAGGGTCATGGAGATTCAGTGGCAGCTCGGCGCGGATGTCGCAATGGCATTCGACCACGTGGTTCCGGGGCAAGCCTCGTTCGACAGCGCCTCCGAAGGCATGCAGCGGACGTTGCGCTGGCTCGACCGGTGCAAGGCCAAGCATGAGGAGTTGGCGGGGGCGCATGGTGCTGCCCCACAGACCCTCTGGCCCATCATCCAAGGCGGCGTGCACGACGACCTTCGACTCCGCTCGCTAGAAGGCACGTTGCACCGAGGTCCCTGGACCGGTGTAGCGATCGGAGGCCTCTCCGTCGGTGAGCCGAAACCGGTCCTCCATCGCGTGCTGGAGCTGCTTCATCCCGTGCTGCCGGTTGGAACACCCCGTTATCTTATGGGCGTCGGATTCCCGCCGGATCTGCTGGAGGGAATCGCTCGAGGGATCGACCTGTTTGACTGCGTCGCGGCCACCCGTAACGGCCGACACGGCACTGCCTGGCTGGAGACCGGCCGGCTCAACGTGAAGGGCGCGGCTCTCAAGGGCTCAGTGGAGCCGCTCGATCCTGCCTGCGATTGTGAGACCTGCACCACCTACCCGCGCGGATACCTGCGGCACCTGTTTGTGGTCGAGGACATCCTGGGCCTGCGCCTGATCTCGATCCATAACATCCGCTTTTTGGTGCGACTGGGTGAGCAGGCCCGAGCCCATATCCTGGACGGCACTTTCGACCGGTGGAGCCGCGAGTGGCTCAGCCGTTACCACGCTGGGAGGAACATTTGATGTTACAGACCGGATCGGGTAGCGGCCTTTCCGTCCTCGTGCTCCAGATGGCAGCCATCGGTCTGGTGTTCTACTTCCTGATTCTGCGTCCCTCGGGACAGGCCCGGAAAAGGCACGCCGAGCTGCTGACCACGCTCAAGAAGGGCGATGAGGTCATGACCAGCGGAGGGATCATTGGCCGGGTTCGAGAGATCAAGGAGATCGAGGCGGATGGTCTCAAGGAAGTGCGGGTGACGGTCGAAAGCGGCACCGCAACCGTTGTGGTGGAGCGGTCGAGAATCGTGCGGGTGGGGAACAGCACGGCCGTGGCAGGTCCGGCCGCGTGAGCCTGCTGCAACTCCACCTCCTCGGCTCACCAGTGCTGCGGCAGCATAGCGGCGTCGTGCCATCGGTAGACGACGACGTCCGGCGCCTGATTGCCGACATGTTCGAGACCATGGATGCCGCCAAGGGAATCGGACTGGCGGCCAACCAGGTCGGAGTCGCCCGAAGAGTAGCGGTCGTGGACGTAGACGACGACCGCTTCGTCATGGTCAATCCCCGCATCGTGGAGACGGAAGGACGGTCATCGGCCGAGGAGGGCTGCCTCTCGATTCCTGACATCTATGCCGATGTCACTCGCCCCGACCGGGTGGTGGTCGAGGCGCTCGATGCCGAAGGACAGCCCTACCGGAAGGAAGCCGTCGGGCTCAAGGCCCGGGCTATTCAGCATGAAATCGACCACCTGGATGGGATCCTCTTTCTCGACCACCTGAGCCTGGTTCGGCGACAAATGCTGCTCGCCAAGTGGCGAAGGGAGCACAAGGACGACGCGGGATTTACCAAGGAGGTCACCGGAGCATCTGCTCGGTCGGACTGATGCGGATCGTCTTCTTTGGAACACCGGAGTTTGCCCTGCCATCTCTGCAGGCACTCCTCCAGAGCCGCTTCGACGTTGCCGGCGTCGTGACCCAACCCGACAAGCCTCAGGGACGCTCCCGGTCCCAGCTGGTTCCCCCACCCGTGAAACTCGTAGCCCAATCCGAAGGCGTTCCCACGTTGCAGCCGGTTCGGCCGATCGGCGACGTGTTTACCGCCAGCCTTCGCCGGCTGGAACCGGAGCTGGGTATCGTGGTTGCCTATGGTCACATTTTGCGGCCCGAGATCCTGACCATTCCGCCGCGGGGGATGATCAACGTGCATGCCTCTCTGCTTCCCCGGTATCGGGGAGCAGCTCCGGTGCAACACGCCATTTTGAAAGGGGAGACCGAGACCGGTGTCAGTATCATGCAGATGGAGGCCGGCCTGGACAGCGGTCCCGTGCTTCACCGTGTCAGCACTCCGATTGAATCGGACGATACCGCCGGCTCGCTGTCTGCCCGTCTGGCGGAGCTTGGCGCCGCAGCGCTGATCGAAGCCTTGTCGCTGATGTCTGCGGGGCTCGCCCGGCCTCAAGCGCAGGATGCCGCCCGTGCCACGTTCGCTCCGAAAATCGACCGGGACATGGCTCGGCTTTCCTGGACGCTGGATGCCACCACGCTGGTGCGCCAGGTTCGGGCGTTCGACCCGGCACCGGGCGCGTGGACCTCTCTCAACGGGGGCTCTCTCAAGTTGTTCGGCGCCCGGGAGGTTCCTGGGACCGGGGAGCCTGGAACCGTACTCGCGGCTGGAGAACGTCTGGTGGTGGCGGGCGGACGCGGAGCCGTCGCGATACAGGAGGTTCAGCCTGCGGGACGCGGCCGGCTTCGGGTGGACGCGTGGGTCCGAGGCCGAGGAGTGTCTCCGGGCCAGCGTCTGCAATGAGACCACTGGCTCGAGTGCATGCCTACACTAACGCCGAGTTGCTCTCCCATCCGGAGTTAGGCATCCGGGCGGCGGCGATCGCGGCCGGCGGATCGGCGGTTGCTTTGCACGCACGGGCCCGAGGCGAGAGCGCCGCCTTTCTCACGGCCGCAGCCCGCCGGCTGCAGGCGCTATCTCGTCCGCCTGAAGCCGCCATACTGATAAGTGGACGACCCGACATCGCCGCGGGCCTCGGGGCCCAAGGGGTGCAGCTGGGACACGATGATATCAGCCCGGCCGACGCGCGACGAGTGCTGGCTCACGGCTGGATCGGTCGATCGGTTCACAACCGGGAGGAAGCCGCCATCGCGGTTCAGGAAGGCACCGATTTTCTTGTGGCTGGCAGCATCTACCCCACGGCATCACACCCCGGGCAGACAGCCGCGGGGTTGGAATTGCTGCGCGAGGTCATAGATCTAGGAGTGCCGGTCATCGCGATTGGAGGAATTACCCCCGAGCGGGCCTGGGAGGCGCAGTCGGCCGGTGCCTATGGCGTCGCTGCCATCGCTGCCCTCTGGCACGCTTCCGACCCGGCAGCCGCGACACTCGCCTTGCTGGAGCCCTGGGCCAATCAGCGATGAGCACAATCGATATCGTCCTCAACGGTGAACAACGCTCGGTGCCGGCTCCTTCCAGCCTGGCCGATCTGCTGCAGTACCTCGAGTTGGACCCTCGGACCGTTGTAGTCGAGCTGAACCGATCCATCGTTCGTCGAGCAAACCTGAGCACCACCCCGCTTAGCCCGGGGGACAGCGTGGAACTGGTGCACTTCGTCGGCGGAGGGTGACCAGTTGTCCGGTTATCTTTGGGGTATCGCTGCGCAACCAAGGATGCCTCAGATGACCAGCACGATCTCCAGCCCGAGCAGAACCGACCTTCCACTCAGCATAAGCGGACGCGCATTTCGTTCTCGCTTGATGGTGGGCACCGGCAAGTACCGGGACAACCGGGTAATGGCCCAAGCCATCGAAGCGTCCGGCGCCGAGATCGTCACGGTAGCGGTCCGCCGGGTAGACCTCGACCGGACTAAGGAAGAAGGGATGCTGTACCACCTCTCCGGCGAGGAATACTTCCTCCTGGCCAACACTGCCGGCTGCTACTCGGCCGACGAGGCGGTGCGTTACGCCCGGCTCGCCCGGGAGGCCGGATTCAACGAGTTCATCAAGCTGGAGGTCATTGGTGATCGGGAGACCCTGCTCCCCGATACCGAGGGGCTACTCAGCGCGGCTCGCACGCTCGCCAAGGAGGGCTTTGCGGTGCTGGCCTACACCAATGACGACCTGATCACCGCTCTTCGGCTGGAAGATGCCGGCTGCGCCGCAGTGATGCCGCTTGCCTCTCCCATCGGGAGTGGCCTTGGTCTGCTGAATCCTTACGGCATCAGGACTATCAAGCGACGGCTGTCGGTGCCGGTGATCGTCGACGCCGGGGTGGGCACAGCTTCCGATGCATGCCTGACCATGGAGCAGGGAGTGGACGGTATTCTGATGAACACAGCTTTGGCCGAGGCGGACGACCCGGTCTCCATGGCGACCGCCATGCGATATGCCGTCGAAGCCGGCCGCCTGGCATTTCTCGCCGGGCGCATGCCTCGCCGAGAAGTGGCGATGCCCTCGAGCCCCACTCGGGGAATGCTGGAGTAGTCCCGCTGCCCTCCCCGGTGAGTGCAATGGGCGAGTCGGCCGGTATCCGGCCGCGACGGGCAGCGCTGGAGATTCTGGACCAGGTCCGTGACGGCCTCCCGTTCGAAGCCGCCTTGAGTATCGGGATAGACCAGCTGACCGAGCCCGATCGCCGTCTGGCTCACGAGCTCGCGGCCGGAGTGCTTCGTCAACGAAGCTCGCTCGACGCTCAGCTCGCCCGGCTGGTGAACCGGGACTGGACCCATGTCGCGGCCCAGCTGCAGGACATCCTCAGACTGGGAGCCTATCAGATCACGACGCTCGAGCGCGTCCCAGCCCACGCGGCGGTGGACACGAGTGTCGAGTTGGCCAAGAGGAGTGGCGGAGCCCGAGCTGCCGGGTTCGTGAACGCGGTGCTCCGGCGGCTCAGCCAGACAGGACCAGCGATCCTCCCTGTACCCCAGGACCCGGCCGAGCGGCTGGCGAGTGAGTATTCCCACCCCCTGTGGCTGGTCCGAAAATGGATTAAGGCCTTCGGCCAGGAACCAGCCGCAGCACTGCTCCAATGGAACAATTCGCGTCCCCGGCTCGTCGCCCAGCCTGCCCGCCAATCACTGGCGGATCTGGCAGCTACCTGGAACAGGGCGGGCCTGGAATTCGAGACCGCCGGGTATGACGCCGGCCTCATCGTGAACCGGACCCGCCCGGCCGAGCTGCCGGGCTATCGCGACGGCAGCTTCGTCATCCAGGATCCGGCTCAGGCGTTGCTGGTGCAATTCGTGGATCCGCCGGCCGAAGCTACGGTTTACGACGCTTGCGCTGCTCCCGGAGGGAAGAGTATCGCCTTGGGCCGGCGAGCTGCCCGAGTGATCTCCGGCGACGTCAGTCGTCTCCGGATCCGCCGGCTCAGGGACAACCTCCGGCGAGCCGGCAGTAGCCGCGAGCACGTTATCCTAGCCGACGCCAGGCAACCGCCGCTCCGGCCCTTGGATATTGTCCTGCTCGACGCGCCTTGCTCGGGCACCGGCACCATCGCTCGCCACCCCGATGCCCGGTGGCGGATAACGCCGAAGGCGCTGAAGCACATCGTGGATCTGCAGGCCGAGCTCCTCCACAGCGCGGCTGCCATCGTGAACCCGGGCGGCTTGCTGGTATACTCGACATGCTCTGTCGAGCGAGAAGAGAATGTCGGCCAGGTCGAGCATTTTCTGGCCGAGCATCGGGACTTTCAGCGCGAACCAGCCCGGGATTTTCCGCCCGAGCTGTGCTCTCAGCAGGGAGATCTGGTGATTCTGCCTCAGCTCCACGGCATGGACGGGGCGTACGGGGCCCGACTTCGGCGAACAGGATGAGAGCCCGCCGACACGTCACGTCAGGGGTGCCGCTGTTCAAGTCTGCTGCATGGCGCGGCTTTCTCCGCGACATGGGACTGATTCTGGCTACCTTCATTATTGGCTACGGCATTTCCGTCTTCTGGCTGACGCCCGGGTCCATGTTCAGCAAGAACCACTCACTACCGCGAGTGCTGGAGATGCCAGAGTCCAAAGCCCGACAAAAGCTGAACGAACTCGGCTTTCGACCCCGCATCGAAGGGGAGCGCCCCAGCGATGCCTTCCCCGCGGGCGCCGTGATCTGGCAGGACCCGGCTCCCGGCACCGTGCTCAAGCCGAATACGGTGATCCAGCTGGTAGTGAGCACCGGTCCCACGCTGGTGGCCGTTCCCGATGTGATCGGACTCAACGTGCCCGAGGCCAAAAAAATCCTGACGGCCGCCGGCGTGCGGGTTGGCGCTGTGGACTCGACGGCCGGTGGGCGTGAACCGGGAGTGATTCTCGCCACCCGGCCCGCTGCAGGAATCGGGCGGCCCCGCGGCAGCGCGGTGGCCCTGGTCGTCAGTCGCGGCGACGAGGCTGTTTCACCATGAGCGTCGTTATTGCACCGAGCATCCTGAGCGCCGACCTGGGACGCCTCCGAGAGGAAGTGGAAGGCGTCGTCGCTGGTGGCGCTGAGTGGCTGCACATCGACGTCATGGACGGACACTTCGTTCCGAACCTGACCTTCGGTGCGCCAATCATTCGTGCCCTTCGGAAAATCACCGACCTGCCGCTCGATGTGCATTTGATGGTGGAGCGGCCGGAACATTATCTGGCAGAGTTCGCCCAGGCCGGAGCCACCACGTTCACCATCCACCCTGAGGCAACGGTGCACGTGCAGCGGCATCTCGCCGCCGCCCGGGAACGCGGCATGATGGCCGGGTTGGCGCTCAACCCGTCGACCCCGGTGAGCATCGTAAATGAGCTGCAGGATGATATCGATCTGGTTCTGGTCATGTCGGTAAACCCGGGCTACGGGGGCCAGAGCTACCTGCCCCAGTCCACTGACAAAATCCGGCGAGTACGCGGTCTGCTGGATCAGCGCGGCAGCAGAGCCTTGCTGGAAGTAG
>DASUVR010000245.1:0-11223 GCA_036378855.1 Gemmatimonadales bacterium
AGCCGCTCACATCCTGGATGAACAGGATAGGCAGCCGCTCCCGGCTGGCCGTTTCGATGAAGTATGCGGTCTTCTCGGCGCTCCCGGTGTAGACGATGCCACCGAAGCGGGGACGCTCACCGGGTTGGCCCTTTACCACTCCGCGCTGATTTGCGATCACAGCAACCGGCCGGCCTTCGATGTGGGCATGGCCACAGAGCATTTCCCGGGCGACATCGGGCTGGAACTCGTCGAGCTTGCCACCATCCAGAATGCACCCGAGTACCTGGCGCATGTCGTAGGACAGACGATGGTCCTGGGGCAGAATCTCGTAGAGGTCGGTAGATGGCCGCGCGGGCGGACGCGCGGACAGCGTGCGGTGGCTGATGCCTTCGTGCCGGGGAAGCCGGGCGATGTACTGGCGAATTCGCTCCAGACATTCGGGGTCGTTGGCCGCGCGATAGTGTGCCACCGCGCTCACCTCGGTGTGGGTCTTGGCTCCGCCAAGGGTCTCGGCATCGATGGTTTGTCCGGTGGCTCCCTTCACGAGATTGGGGCCGCCCAGCCCCATGAAGCTGGTACCCTCGACCATGAAGATGACGTCGGACAACGCCGGCAGGTACGCGCCGCCGGCAACGCAGCTCCCCATCACCGCGCTGACCTGCGGCACATGGAGATATCGCCGCATGATCGAGTTGTAGTAGAAGATGCGGGCCGCGCCATACTGGCCGGGGAATACTCCCCCCTGATAGGGCAGGTTCACCCCGGCACTGTCCACCAGGTAGACGATGGGGATCCGCTGCCGCATCGCCACTTCCTGCGCTCGCAGAATTTTCTTGATGGTCTCGGGCCACCATGAGCCGGCCTTGACGGTGGCGTCATTCGCCACCACCACGACTTCGCGGTCTTCTACCAGGCCCACGCCGGTAATCACGCCCGCTCCGGGAGCCTGCCCTTCGTACTGGTCATAGGCCACCAACAGTCCCAGCTCGAGCCAGGGCGAGCCCTTGTCCAGCAGATTCTCCACCCGTTCGCGCGGAGCAAGCTTCCCCTGCTGGTGCATCTTCGCGACCCGGGCCGAGCCGCCTCCCTGCTTCAAGCGTTGGGCCAGCTGCTGATATTCCTCAGTCAGCGTGCGCAGGCGCCCTGCCGCAGGGCTCATGACTCCAGGTGCGACGCGGCCCACGACTCGATGTACTCGATAAGCTCGGAGGTAGTCGTCCCGGGTCCGAACAACCGCCCGATACCCTGGTTCTGCAAGGCCGCCATGTCTTCGGGGGGAATGATGCCTCCGCCGGTGACCAGCGTGTCGGGACGGCCCATCTGCTCCAGCAGCTGCCGCACCCGGGGGAACAAGGTCATGTGGGCGCCGGAGAGAATCGACAGGCCAACGACGTCGACGTCCTCCTGCACCGCGGCGGTGGCAATCATCTCGGGCGTTTGATGCAGCCCGGTGTACACCACCTCCATACCGGCGTCGCGGAGCGCGGCGGCGACTACCTTGGCCCCACGATCGTGGCCATCGAGACCGGGCTTGGCCACGAGGACGCGAATTGGCCGGGTTGGCTTACTTGCCATGGGGTGCGTTGGGGGAGAGAAGGTCATCTACCAGCTCGGGGATGGAAGCGGTGACGCGGCAGTCGAGCCCGGTCGTATCCTCCGGGCCTGCCAGCAACACGGCGTCCAGGCCCGCCGCTCGGGCTCCGAGCACATCGATATCGTAGAGATCGCCCACGTACAGCGCCTCCTCGGGTGCAACGCCAAGTGCCTCCAGGGCCGCGTGGAAGATACGCGGATCCGGCTTCTCCACACCTATCAGGGCCGAGTCGATCACCACGTCGAAGTAGTGGCGAATGCCGGCGGCGGCGAGAGCCTGCTCGACTCTGCCGTCGCTGTTGGACACCACCGCGAGCTTGAGCCCTGCCTGACGCAATCGGGCCAGCGATTCGGCAGAGCGGTCTGCCAGCACCGACCAGAGATGACGCTCGCCGTGCATCCGGCCGAGGCAGTCGCGCACCTGGTCCAGAGATTCGCGCGGAACGCCGCTGAGCAGGAACAAAGACTCGAGGTAGGCTGCGGCCCGGTGACGATCACCGCCACTGGCGGACTCCATGGCGCGGGTGGCCGCGGCGCGGTGACGAGCCAGACCCTGCTCGGTCAGCGGGAGTCCGATGGCGGCGCCGACTTCTTCGGCCAGGCGCGCGTAGTCCAGAAAGACCAAAGTATTCCCCGCGTCGAAGAGTACCGCGCGGAGTCCCGCTCCCGGCCGCGTGCTCAACGAAAGCGGAGCAGCCCGCCCAGACCGTCGATGGCTACGCGGGCCTCAGGCTCGTAAACCACGTTGACGTCCACTCCCTGCCGGAGCGCCTCTTCGATGGCATCGTCCACCAGATCCAGAATGGGGATGGGCTCGCCTTCGCCCCGGCACTCCCGCTCGGTGAGCGCCAGACGGCCGGAATCTCCACAGCGGAAGCCCGGTTGGCTGGCGTCGGCGTCTACCAGGAGAGAGCGGACCTGGCCCCGCGATAGTGCGCGCAGGGTGGAGGTGAGGCCGTTCACTCCCCAGCCGGTTCCCAGTCCTTCGAGCATCTCATGCACCAGTGCCCGCTCCGATGCGCGCTCATACGCCTCGCGCACAGCCAGCGTCGTGTCATGTACCGCAGAGAGCGTCACGTCTTTGGGGTTGAGTCGAGCGGTGCCGATCAGCCGCTCGCTGAGATAGGTGTGAAGAAACGGCTTCACCGCTCCGGCTTCAGGACCTGGTCCAGCGAGCACGATGCCGTGAGCCGGCTGCCGGCGGTCGATGGTAAACAACTCGCGGGCAATGGCCTCGTAGTGGCGCTGCTTTTCTTGACGTCTCCGGTTGTTGTAGGTGTGCTCGCCCCAACCGCCGGATCCGTCCTGATCGCCGTGAAACCGCTTACCGCGGGTGCTGTTGGATCGGAGGCCGGGGAGTTCCCGCGTGTTGTAGGCGGTGACTTCGAAGAACCGCGCGCTGGCCCGGTCTACCACTGCCGTCAGGAGACGCCCGAACTCGTCTTCCACCGAGGCCAGCTCCCGGACCAGGGCAGTTCCATCGATGGCAAGGCGGGAGCGGTGAATCACCGGCAGCGCCACCGCCTCAAAGAGCTCGATCTTTTCGCAGGCAAAAACCGCAACTCCTTGAGTTGATGGCAGATTCCCCTGGGTCCTGAGAAACTGCTGGATCCGGTTCAAGTCTCGAAGGACCGGCTCGGATATCTCGCGGTCCAGGCCCAGACGAGGCAGTCCATGCACCGCGGCCTTGATCCGGTTTTTGAGCTTGATCAAATACTTTCCCCGACTCCGGTCCCTCGGCTCCAGCTTCAGATAACAGCTTACCACCCGGTAAGGATCGGGTCGGATTCGGGTGAGCCACTCCAGGAGCCGGCCGGGGCCCTGCCCGTCCAGACCTACCCGGACACCGTTTCCTCGGCTGAACTGATCGGTTGCGACCCCTTCACGTCCGTCCCGCGCCTGGCGTTCCCTAGCTCTTTTGCTCCGGGCAGGCTCTTTAGAAAAAGACCGGCTCGCGATAGCTCCCATAAATGTCCTCGAGCACATGCCGGATCTCGTAGAGCGTGCAGTACGCCCGGGCGCAATCCAGCATGGCCGGTATGATGTTTCGGTCTTCGGCGGCAGCTTGGCGGAGAGCCTCGAGCCGCTGATTGACCAGACTCGGATCGCGGGTGGCCCGGAGGCGAGTCATTCGCTCTCGCTGGGTCCGCTCGGCCTGATCACCCACCTTCAGAATTTCTACCGGCGCCTCCGCCTCTTCCACGAAGTCGTTGACGCCGACGATAGTGCGTCTGCCCTGCTCCAGCTCGGCTTGAAAGCGCATGGAGGAGTGGGCGATCTGCCGCTGGAACCATCCCGCCTCGATGGCCTTGACCACGCCGCCTTGGGCCTCGATCTCGGCGAACAACGCTTCCGCCTCTCGCTCCAGCTCGTTGGTGAGCGTCTCGATATAGTACGACCCACCGAGCGGATCGGCGACGTTGGGCACTCCAGTTTCATACGCGATAATCTGCTGGGTGCGGAGCGCGATTCTCACCGACTCTTCGGTGGGCAAGGCAAGAGTTTCATCCAGTGCGTTGGTGTGAAGCGACTGCGCGCCGCCCAGCACCGCCGCGAGCGCCTGATAGGCCACCCGCACCACGTTGTTGTGCGGCTGCTGCGCCGTGAGCGTCACACCCGCAGTTTGGCAGTGAAAGCGCATCTTCCAGCTGCGCGGGTCCTTGGCGCCGTAGCGCTCACGAATGTGCCGGGCCCAGATCCGCCGAGCCGCTCGCAGCTTGGCAATCTCCTCGAAGAAATCGTTGTGCACGTCCCAGAAAAACGAGAGCCGCGGCGCGAAGCCGTCCACATCGAGGCCGCGGGCCACCCCATGTTCCACGTAGCTGAACCCATTGGCCAGGGTGAACGCCAGCTCCTGGATGGCGGTGGCCCCCGCTTCCCGGATGTGATACCCCGAGATCGAAATGGTGTTCCACTTCGGGGTGTGCTCGGCCGCCCACTCGAACAAGTCCACGATGATCTTGAGGGCCGGCTCCGCCGGGAAGATCCAGGCGTGCTGCGCCATGTATTCCTTGAGGATGTCATTCTGGATGGTACCCTGCAGGTCGGCGATGGGCACTCCCTGGCGCTCGGCGGCGGCGACGTAAAAGCAGAACAACATTGCCGCCGGGCCGTTGATCGTCATCGAAGTGGAGACCTGGTCCAACGGGATGCCGTCGAACAGGGTTTCCATGTCGGCCAGACTGGATATAGCCACGCCGCACTTGCCAACCTCGCCCTCGGAGCGCGGGTGGTCTGAGTCGTAGCCCATCAGCGTGGGGAAGTCGAAGGCCACGGACAAACCGGTCTGGCCCCGCTCCAGCAGGAACTTGTAGCGCTCGTTGGTGTCCTCGGCGGTGCCGAACCCGGCAAACTGACGCATGGTCCAGAGCCGGCCCCGGTACATGGTGGGGTGGATGCCGCGGGTATAGGGAAAGTTGCCTGGCAGGCCGGTGGCAGGAATCACGTCGGGGGGAAGATCGAGCGCGGTATATAGCGGCTCGACGCTGCGACCGGAGACCGAGCTGAACTCGACGTCGGTCCGGACTGGAATGCCGGCTGCGCGAGCTCGCCACGCCGCCACTTCGGCCCGAAGCCGCTCCAGCTCGACCTCCTGCTCGGTAAGTCGCTTGACGGGTTTGCTGCGCCGGTCCTCTCGACGTGCCGTCATATCTTCTCTCCTTGCTTCAGCTCCTCGAGCACGTCCTGGGCCAGCTCATACGGACTCACCCTGCCTTGCGCCACTTGATCCAGCCTCTCGCTGATCAACTGCTCGGCCCGGGTCTCTTCCCATACCCACTTGCGGGTGGCCCGGTCCACCACTTCTCGGGTGCGCTCCAGCATTCTGCGACGGCGGCGTTGTTCCAGCTCGCCACTCTGGTTCAGCCAGTCGTAGTGGCGGTCCAGCGCGGCAATGAGGTCAGTCACGCCTTCGCCCTTAACCGCACTGGCCAGGATGACGGGCTGCTCCCAGGCGGACGGTCGGAGTGGCGGAGAGGCGGAGCCAATCTCATGGCCCCGGCCTTTGGCCACTCCGCCACTCCGACTCTCCACCCCACCGACCGTCCGCCCGTGATGCGCCCGCACGTGTCGAAACGCATTGCCCCGGCGGATCCCCAGCGTGACCTCGATTTCCTGGCGCAGCTTATCGGCTCCAGTGCGATCTGCCTTATTCACTACGAAAATGTCCGCGATCTCCATCACACCGGACTTCAGGGTCTGGATGCCGTCACCCGACTCGGGCACCAGCACCAGAACCGTGGAATCCGCCATCCGGCCCACATCCAGCTCCGACTGACCCACGCCCACGGTTTCGACCAGAATGCGGTCAAAGCCCGCAGCGTCGAGCAGGTCGCAGACCTCACGAGTGGTGGTGGCGAGTCCTCCGAGCGAGCCACGGCTGGCCATGGAGCGAATGTAGACTCCCTGATCGAGCGCGATGGATTCCATGCGGATCCGATCGCCCAGGAGGGCACCACCGGTAAATGGGCTGGTGGGATCGACCGCCACCACGGCCACCTTCAGCCCGGCCGAGCGGTACTGCGCGACCAGCCGTTCGACCAAAGTGGATTTGCCGGCACCGGGAGGACCGGTCACCCCGATGCGACGAGCCCGGCCGAGCGATCGGTGAACTTCACCGAGGAGACGCTCGAAGCCGGGCCGCGTGTTCTCGACCACCGAAATCGCCCGAGCCAGTGCGGCAGTCTTGCCCGCCACCAGCTCGGCGATAAGAAGGTCGAGATTCATGCTGAAAGGTCGCCTCGGGCACGGGGTCAGGCAAGCTGCCGGAATGCTGCAAGATTTGACAGCGCTGCGGCCGTGACGAAGTAAATTCGGTGGTATGAGCAGTAGATCGTCACCAGAATTCGAGACCGGAGCAGTGCTACGGGAGCAGCTCGACTACTACCGAGAGCGCGCTGCCGAATACGATCAGTGGTGGCTCCGGCAGGGTCGCTACGATCGCGGCCCGGAGCAGAAGGCGCAGTGGTTTGCCGAGGCGTCGGAGGTCCGCGCTGCCCTGGTCGCGTTTCGGCCCCGAGGGCGAGTCCTGGAGCTGGCCTGCGGCACCGGCATATGGACCGAGCAGCTATTGCCCTTTGCCGATGAGCTGACCGCCATCGACGGATCGCGAGAGATGCTGGCGATCAATGCCGGGCGACTCCGCTCACCCCGCGTGCGATACATCGAGGCCGATCTGTTCCGGTGGCGCCCCGCGGCTGAGGGACGCTTCGACACCATCTTCTTCGGATTCTGGCTCTCCCACGTGCCCCCAGAAAGGTTCGTCGAGTTCTGGAACCTGGTGGATTCCTGCCTGGCTCCTCGGGGACGGATCTTCTTCGTGGATTCGCGCTACCAGGAAACTTCGACAGCGGTGAACCACGTCCTGCCCGATCGTTCCGCAACTGTGCTGCAGCGGCGGCTTAACGATGGCCGGGAATACCGGGTCTATAAGATCTTCTACGACAGAGACGAACTCACCCTGCGCCTGGGCGCCTTGAAGTGGAGCTTCGAGATCACGGAGACCAGGAACTATTTCTTATATGGCGCTGGGTGCCGCATGAGCCACGAAACCGGAAATGGCTGAACCGCAGCCCGACCCGAGAGTGTATTTCGCGGCCGAGCGCACCATGCTGGCCTGGCTCCGCACCGGGATCGGGATCATGGCCCTGGGCTTCGTGGTGGCGCGGTTTGGATTGTTTCTCCGGTTGCTGCAGGTCCATGGTGAAGCGGTAGGTCACGGCCTGTCACCCTATTTGGGTGCCGGTCTGGTGGGCGTTGGCGTGGTGACCACTGGGGCCGGGGCAATACAGTATCGCCGGTTCTGCGCCACTTTGCCTCCCGACGCAAAGCCAAGCAGTGCCAGCCCTGGTTTCCTGTTGGGCATCAGCTGGGCGCTGGTGCTGATCGGCGTCGTGCTGGGTCTGGTGTTGATGCTGTGACCGTGATCGGGCGGGGGCTTCCGCCCTGCTTGTCCTCCCACCGTCGGCATCATCACGCTGTTCGCGGTCTCGGATTCCCCAGAGATAGTCACCCGCAGGTCGGCCGGATTACTTGTGTTGCGGCCTTTCGCGATTACGCTAGGGGGCATGACCCGATCCTCACGAATCGTCGTATTGGGCGGCGGATTTGGAGGGGTCACCGCCGCCCGCCACCTGGAGCGCCTCTGCCGCGGCCGTCTGCCAGTGGACATCACGCTGGTGAGTCGGAACAACTTCTTCGTCCTCACACCACTGCTGTTCGAGGCGTGTTCCGGCCGGCTGGAGCTGCGGCACTGCGCCCAGCCCATCCGCCCTGCCCTTAAGCGCGCGCGCTTCCTGGAGGCGAGGGTGGATGGAGTGGATGTGGAGCGGCGGCAAATCCGGGCAATGGCTGGGGACGGGACGGTTTACGATCTACCCTACGATCAGCTGGTGCTGGCGCTCGGCGCCGATACCAATGAGGGGCTGATACCGGGGTCCGGCAACGCGCTCACCTTCAAGACCATGTCCGATGCCCTCCTGCTGCGGAATCATCTGATTGAGCAGCTCGAGCGCGCCGACGCAACGGCGGATCCCGCTCTCCGGCGGCGGTGTCTCACTGTGATCATCATCGGCGGTGGACTGGTGGGCATGGAGCTCCTGGGAGAGCTCACCGCCTTTGCCGACGACGTGCTCCGCTACTATCCCCGGATCACTCGGGACGAGCTTCGTTTTCATCTGTTCGAAGCGGGCCCACGTACCTTGCCGGAGATCGATCCCAAGCTCGGGCAGGTCGCATCAAAGGTGCTGGTCAAGCGCGGCGCCGACATCCGGGTGTCCGCCCCGGTGCGGTTGATCGAGCCGGGACGAGTCCACCTTCTCGACCAGACATTCGAGGCCGCGACCGTCGTGCTCGCCGCCGGCATCGTCCCCAGTGCAGCGACTTCGGCGATCCCGGTGGAGCACGATCAACGAGGGAGGATCGTGGTCGGCGCCGAGATGCGGAGCCGCAGTCACCCTGACGTATGGGCGCTGGGTGACTGCGCTGCGATCCCCGATCCTCAAGGCCAGCCGTATCCGGCACTGGCCCAGCACGCCGTCCGCGAGGGCCGACGCCTGGCGGAAAACGTGGCTGCGGTGCTCCAGGGCAGGAGCCCGAAGCCATTCGTGTTTCGATCCCTGGGCACAATGGCGTCCCTGGGCCATTCCCGGGCCGTCGCCCAGGTATTCGGCCTGCGTCTGAGGGGATTTCCCGCCTGGTGGCTCCGGCGAACGTACTACCTGATGCAGATGCCGCGCTGGGATCGCCGGCTTCGCATCGTGCTCGACTGGACCGTTGCCCTCTTCTTTCGCCCGGACATCACCAAAGTGGACATCACCAGCGAGCAGCCTATGCCGCCACTGCAAAGCGGGAGCCGAGCGTGAGCAGGCTACGTCTTCGGCTGTCCATCTCGCTGGACGGGTATGTCGCGGGGCCGAATCAGAGCGTACAGCATCCGTTAGGCGAAGGCGGAGAGGACCTCCACCAGTGGGTCTTCCCTCTGGCTGCCTGGCGCAAGCCACACGGACTGGAGGGCGGGAAGACGGACGAGAGCACGCCGGTGTTGGAGGAGGAGCTGACGAACATCGGGGCGACCATTATGGGTCGCAACATGTTCGGCGGCCACCCCGGGCCCTGGGACCGGACCAAGCCGTGGATGGGATGGTGGGGAGCCCGCCCGCCTTTCCATCATCCCGTGTTCGTGGTGACGACTCATGCCCGTCCAACGCTCGAGATGGAGGGCGGCACGGTCTTCACCTTCGTCACCGAGGGCATCGAGCAGGCCTACGAGTTGGCCCGGGGAGCCGCGAAGAACAAGGACGTTGCGCTGGCCGGAGGAGCCAACATTTCCCGGCAATATCTCAAGGCCGGTTTGGTGGACGAGATGCAGCTCCATATCGTCCCGATCCTCCTGGGCTCGGGGGCGCGGCTGTTCGACGGTGTGAAGGATCTGCATGGTCTGAGGCTGGTGAAGACCGTCGCCGCCCCGAACGTCACCCACCTCAAGTTTTCCCGGCAGTGAAGGCCACCGTTTTCATCGGCATCAGCCTCGATGGGTTCATTGCTCGAGTAGACGGTGGCCTGGATTGGCTCCCGCAGGATGGCGGCGAGGAACACGGCTACGAAGCATTCATGGCGACGGTGGACGCGCTGGTCATCGGCCGGAAAACGTATGAAACCGTTCTTACCTTCGACGCGTGGCCCTACGGCGAGAAGCCGGTCTACGTGCTGAGCACCAGATCCCTGAAGCCTCCGCCTTCTAACGCAAGAATGGAACAGCTCTCGGGCGACCCCCATGACATCGTACGTCAACTTGAAGAACGCGGCGTCGATCATATTTACGTGGATGGGGGCATCACCATCCAAGGTTTTCTCCGGGCCGGCCTGATTCAGCGGCTGATCATAACCCGGATCCCTGTGCTGTTGGGCGAAGGCATTCCCCTCTTTGGACCGCTGCCGCACGACGTTCGATTGGAGCACGTCGCCACCCGGCAATACCGAACCGGCCTGGTGCAGAGTGAATACCAGGTGTTGCCGTCCTCGTACCAGACTCACACTATAGATCTCGGCGGATGATCCGCGCCTAACCTCGCCGGCCCGGCCCCAGCCCGGACCCTCGTGAGGCAAAGGGGGGCACACTCCCGGATCCGTTCTGATCGAGCCTTTGGCGAGCCGCGGGCGTCGCCGCTGGGGGGCAGCGCCCGTGGCCTGACCAGAGGACCACGCCGTGCCTACCGATAAAGACTTCAAGCGCCTGGTTCGCGGGCGCATGCAGAAGACGGGCGAATCCTACACCGCGGCCCGCGCTCAACTCCGGAAACAAAAGTCAGTCACAATAGCAGTACCGCGGCCGGCCCAGTATGCGGCCATTGCCGGCAAGAGCGACGCGATCATCAAAGAGCGAACCGGGTGCACCTGGGAGCGCTGGGTCAAAGCGCTCGACCGCGCCAAGGCGGAGACCTGGCCGCACCGGGAGATCGCGAAGTACGTGATGGAGAAGTACAAGATCCCCGCCTGGTGGGCTCAGACGGTGACCGTGGGCTACGAGCGGATCAAGGGGTTGCGTGCAGTGGGCCAGCGCCGGGACGGCTCTTTCGAGGCGAACAAGAGCAAGACATTCCCGGTGCCGCTGGAACGTCTCTATGACGCGTTTCACAACGTGCGCACTCGCCCGCAATGGCTTCCCGGCGTGAAGTTCACGGTGCGCACCGCCACCTACGGGAAGTCGATGCGGATCACTTGGGCGGACAAGACATCATTGGAGATCGGTTTTCTGAGAAAGGGTGCGAACAGGAGTCACGTTGCGCTGCAGCACGGCAAGCTGCCGACCCAGGAGGCGGCAACGCGGATGAAGGAGTTCTGGACCGAGCGGCTTGCGGTGCTGGAGGAAGTCCTTGCCTGACAGTCTTCAACTCGAGCAGGTCGGTGGGCCATTGGCCCACCGGCCCATCTCATGGTCCTGTTACTTCTCCTTAATCCAGGCCGGTTTGTGATACGTCACCGGGTCGTACAGATCCGGTTGCAGCTTCACGTCGGCCTGGATGTTCCGGTACTTCTCCCGCTGTAGCTCCTTTCCGTTCACCTTGATCACGCAGGTCGGGGCGACCCATCCCTTGGCCAACGGCTGGTAGTCCTCGAACGTGATGTCGAGGATGTCGGGTTTCTCCTCGG
>DASUVR010000246.1:0-4685 GCA_036378855.1 Gemmatimonadales bacterium
TCTGGGCGATCACACCATGGATCAAGCGAAACTAAACCGGGCGGCTGCGCGGCAGCGGGCCTGGGCCGAACAACTTCTTTCCACTGAGGGCGACATTGGCCTGCTGGTTATGGGCCATACCCATCAACCGATGCTGGCCGAAACCACACCGGGGCGAATGTACCTCAACCCAGGCGCATGGTTCGACGGACAGCGCTATGCCGTGGCCACCGACTCCGCCGCCGAGCTCTGCACCTTTCGTCCCAAATTTTAGCTCGGCGGACCAGGGCAGGTCCGTTCATCCCAGTGGCACCACCTCGGCTTTTCCCAGCCGTTCTCCAATGAACCGCGACCCAACCTGCCGAAATCTGGCTTCGTCGTCGCTCACCACAAATCGATGGTACACTGCCGAGCCTGCAGCCGCCTCCAGCTGCTTGTTTTTGAGAATCGACTCCAGAGCCGCAGCGGTGGCCTGGCCACTGTCGATCAGCTTTACCTCGGGCCCCATGACCCGTTGCAGGAGAGGCTTCAACAAGGGGTAGTGGGTGCAACCCAGCACCAGGGCGCGAACACAGGATTGCCGCAACTCGCGGAGGTAGTCAACAGCGACCAGTTCGGTCGCAGGGTGATCGAACCAACCCTCCTCGACGAAAGGGACAAACAGCGGACAGGCCCGCTGCACCACTGGAATTCCGGGAGCAAGTGCCTGAATCGCTCGATTGTAGGCGTCACTCGCTATAGTGCCGGCGGTGCCGATGACACCGATCGGCCCACCGTCGCCGGCAGCTACGGCGGCACGGGCGCCCGGCTTGATCACTCCCAGCACGGGGACTGGCGTAGCCTCCTGCAGAGTGCGCAGGGCGTGGGCGGTGCTGGTGTTACAGGCGATCACCACGGCCTTGACGCCCTGGCTCAGCAACCAGTGGAGGATCTCCAAGCTGTAGCGCCTTACCGTCTCCGGCGATTTGGGGCCGTAGGGCACCCGCGCGGTGTCGCCAAAGTAGATGGTAGACTCCTGAGGCAGACGCTCGTAGATGGCCCGCGCCACCGTGAGTCCCCCGATTCCGGAATCGAAGATGCCGATCGGCGCCGAATTCATGGCAGCCGCAAGGGCACGGACACCGCGGCTCCCGCACCTCCTGGCACGGCCTCGAGGTGGAGGTCGCCGGGAAAATCTGCCAGGTGAGCTGAGATGTAGGCCTCCAATCCGGCAAGAACATGATTGAATCCCAACAGTACCACCCAGTCCTCGTGTTCCTGCCGTTTGTCATCCGCCCTGCCCGAGTTCGTTCGCCGCAGATACTCCAGCTCGTGCAGCGTCTTCAGACTCATGCCCAGGGTGACGCCCTCCCAGGCAATAAACAGCCCGGCCGTGAGCTTCCGGTTCAAGCGAGCCTGGCCCCAGCCTGGCAAGAGCAGCGAACGCCACAGGGCGGCGGACGGGCTGATATAGCGTCGCGTCAGCGAGTCCGTCGAGGCTGGCGCATGAGGCGGGGCAGAAGTCGGCGCTGCGGGACGGGGCTGCGCCTGGCTAACAAGCTGGGTGCTTGTCAGCGAAAGTAGCAGAGCAACGGAAACGATTACCGATCGGGTAGGGTGGCGGGAGCGTGTGGGAATCGAACCCACCGGAGCCGCCGAGGGCGCCTCCATCGCGGTTTTGAAGACCGGCCGAACCACCAGGCCCGATCCGCTCCCGTCTATAAGGTAAGCGGAACGCTTATCGATCACCGCTCACCGCTGCGATTACCTCGATCTCCACTCTCGCCCCCCGCGGAAGAGCGGCTACGGCCACCGTTGATCTGGCCGGTCGGTGCTGCCCGAACGCCCTGCCGTAGATCTCATTCATCGGGGTGAAATCGGCCATGTCGACCAGAAAGACCGTGGTCTTCACCACCTGGGAGAAATCACTGCCCGCCTGCTTCAGAATGGCGCGGAGATTTTCTAGGGCCCGAGTTGTCTGTTCCGTGATGCCTCCCGGCACGAGCTCACCTTTATCCGGATCGAGCGCCACCTGGCCGGCAGTAAAGAGAAAACCATTGGCGATAACACCCTGGCTGTAGGGCCCTATCGCCTTGGGGGCTCCAGCCGTGCTGACGAAATCGAGCGGCATCAGAATAGTCCTTCGATGGTTCCATCGGGCAATACGCGGATGGATTCGGCGGCAGGAACCTTGGGCAGGCCAGGCATGGTCATTATGTCGCCCGCCAGGGCCACAACGAAGCCCGCACCTGCCGAGGGATAGACATCGCGAATAGTGAGCCGAAAGCCGGTAGGTCGTCCCAGCTTGGCAGGATCGTCGCTGAAGGAATACTGAGTTTTGGCAATGCACACAGGAGTCTGGCCCAGGCCCATGGACTCACACTGGGCAATGTTCTTCTCGGCCGCCGAGGTATAATCGACTCCCCCGGCTCCATAGATCTCCCGGGCAATGGTTTCGATCTTCTCCTTGATGGGTCGAGCGGCATCGTACAGCGGCTTGAAAGCGCTTTGCTTCTCCTCCAGCACAGCCAGAATCTCTCGAGCGACCGCCTCGCCGCCTTCGCCACCCTTGGCCCATACCTCACTCAAAGCAGCTCGGGCTCCCCATCCCTTTGCGGTCTCCAGCACAGTTTGCAGCTCTTCCTGAGTGTCAGAGGTAAACCGATTGAGGGCCACCACCACCGGCACACCGAACTTCTGGACGTTCTTGACGTGCGCCTCGAGGTTTACGATGCCTCGCTTCAGCGCCGGCACGTCCTCCTTCGACAGTGCCTCCTTCTTGACGCCTCCGTTCATCTTGAGTGCCCGCACCGTGGCTACTACGACGGCAACCTCGGGCTTGAGCTGGCCCATTCGCGCTTTGATATCGAAGAATTTTTCAGCGCCCAGATCCGCACCGAACCCGGCCTCGGTGAGCACCAGGTCTCCCAGTGAGAGACCCAGCTTGGTAGCGACGATGGAATTACAGCCATGCGCGATGTTTCCGAATGGTCCGCAGTGCACCAGTGCCGGGCCCCCCTCCAGGGTCTGCACCAGATTAGGCAGGATGGCGTCCTTCAGAAGAAGGGTCATGGCACCCGAGGCCTTGAGGTCGGCAGCGGTGACCGGCTTCCGATCCCGGGTGAGGCCCACAATGATCCTGCCCAGCCGGGCCTCGAGGTCGGAGAGATCGGTGGCGAGCGCGAGGATCGCCATGATCTCGCTGCCCGGCACAATCACGAACCGTTCCTCCCGCACCGGACCGGCGTTGATGCCGCCGAGGCTGATGACCATAGACCGGAGAGACCGGTCGTTCATGTCCATGGTGCGCGGCCAGGTGATGCGTCTGGGGTCCAGACCCAGGGCATTCCCCTGGTGCAGGTGATTGTCCAGCATGGCCGACAGCAGGTTGTGCGCTGATGTGATCGCGTGAAAGTCGCCGGTGAAATGCAGGTTGATCTCGTCCATCGGCACCACCTGGGCGTAGCCGCCACCGGCCGCTCCGCCCTTGACTCCGAACACCGGGCCGAGACTCGGCTCCCGGATGCACACGATCACCTTCTTCCCCAGGCGGCGTAGCGCCTGGCTCACACCTACAGTAACCGTGCTCTTGCCTTCTCCGGCAGGAGTTGGATTGATGCCGGTGACCAGAACAAGGCGGCCTTTGGGCTTCCGTCGCGCAATCGCTTCGGCGCTGATTTTGGCTTTGTACCGGCCGTAGGGCAGGATCTCGTCGGGTCCGAGTCCGGCCTCCGCCGCCACTTCGGCAATGGGTCGGAGCTTTGCAGCCTGGGCGATGGCGATGTCGGAGGGAACCGGAGTCAGCGTCGCTGTCACTGGAAGCTCGCAGTCAGGAGTCGGAAGCCGAGGCCTGGAGTTGGAATACCCGGCGTGCATTCTCGCCGGTCAGGTGGATTAGTTCGTCGACCGGCATTCCTCGAACCAGCGCAATCCGCTCCGCCACGTGGCGCACAAAACCGGGCTCGTTGCGCTGACCCCGATGCGGGACCGGGGCGAGATAAGGGCCGTCGGTCTCCAGTAGGAGCCGGTCGATCGGAGTCTCGAGAATGGCGTCGTCCAGGCGCCAGTTCTTGAAGGTGACCATTCCGCTGAACGACACATAGTGGCGGAGGACCAGCCCCGCTCGCAAGAGCGCCATGCCGCTACTGAAGGAATGGAGGATGACCGGAACATCGGGATGCCCGGCAAGAATGGCGGCGACATCGTCATCCGCTTCCCTTGCGTGAATAACCGCCGGCTTCTTTGCCTCGGCTGCCAGCGCGAGCTGAGCCTCGAACGCCCGGTGCTGGAGCGAACGAGGGGAATGATCGTAATGGAAATCGAGGCCGGTTTCCCCCACAGCCACGATACGGGGGTTTTGCAGCAGCTCGCGCAACCATTGCTCGGAATCCGGGCTCCAGCCCTGTGCGTCGTGGGGATGAACACCGGCAGTCGCGACCAGCCTGGGCTCAACCGCCGCCATGGCAAGCGCGGCTTCGGCCCGCTCGCGCGACTCGCCGATTACCACGATCCGGGCAACACCCGCGTCCCAGGCCCGCTCCAGAACCTGGGGAAGGTCCGAAGCGTAAGCCGTGTCTGCCAAGTGGCAGTGTGTGTCGATCAGCAAAGTGGGGCAGCGGGAAACGGGGTTGCGGGGCGGCGCGTTCGACTCTCTCGAACACCTGCCCCGCTGGGTTCACCCGACTGTCTGCGGCTTCCGACTGGCCGGCGCGGCGGGAGCCTTCTTC
>DASUVR010000247.1:0-10967 GCA_036378855.1 Gemmatimonadales bacterium
CTCCGCCCGGCGGGTCCAGCCTGCTGCCTAGAAGTTCACTTCAATACCCAGCCGCATCCGGCGTGGGTTGCTGGTGAAGTTGTGGAGACCCCGGACGGTGTAATACAGCGCGTCCGACGCCCGGCGCTGTTCGGCCAGGTCGAAGACGTGGTCTCCATTGCCGAACCGCTCTTCGGTCCGGATGAGAGCAACGCAGTTCGGGGCTGCCGGGTCGCCGGCCTGGTTGACCCAGCCACCGCAGCCGGTCCGAGGATCGGCAGCTCCGCCGAAGCTCAGATCGATGGAGCCATCCCCAAGCAGGGCGCCCGACTCGTCCGCCTCGTTGGCGTAGTCGGCGCTGTCGGCCGCGAAGTTGGCACCCTCCTCCGCGGAGTTGTTGACATCATTGGTCGTGGTGAAGACCTGAATGATGTTCTCCCAGTTCAGGACGTTCCTGGCCTCGACGTAGCCGGTCAGGTCCATCCCTGCGATACCAAAGCCCTTGGTGAGCCGAAGGTCGAGATTCTTGAACGACGGCAGCCGCGAGCTGTTGAGCGGATCGGGGAAGCGGTTATTGCAGTTGTCGCCGGAAACGACGTCCTCGTCACCGACCCCGGCTTCGCAGCGGGTGTACGGCGTGCCGCTGGTGTACCGGAAAGTGGCGAACAGGCCCACGTTCTCCAGCACCGACCCCGCGATCGTTCCCTGCTGCCAATCGTTGGGGAAGTTGAGTGCCGCGGCCAGCGCCAGGTTGTGCGGGCGGCTGAAGTCGGTCGGCAGAATGGCCTGCGGCGGAGGCTGGTTCCCGCCGGAGACTTGATTGAGCACGCGGGAGCCGAAGTCCAGGTAGGTGTCAGGATCGGAGCCCGTGTTCTTGGCCTGCTGGAAGGTGTAGGACAAGGTGCCGTTGAACAGGTTACCGAACCGCCGGTCCAGTCTCACGTCAACGCCGCGGGTGTTCCCGAAGTCGGCATTGGTCATGATCCGGATGTTCTGGTTGTTGCCCCGCAGCGGATCGAACCGGGACACCAGACGGCCGGCGGCATTGGACAGGTTGTCCCTGTTATACGCGGCCACGTCCAGCACCATGTCGTCGCTGAAGGCGTGCCTCACCCCGAACTCGAAGGTGATGGTACGGCCGAAGTCCAGGTCAGACCCGTAGAAGTTGTTGGTGTTGGTGGTGGCGATATCGGTGTTGATGCCCTGCAGAATCACGCCAAAGTCCGGAGCCTGCACCTGGTGGGAGTAGGACAGCCGGAAGTTGGTCCGCTCGGTCACCGGGAAGGAGACCTGGATATGCGGGCTGACGTAATTGTGGCTCTGATCCTTGGGGAAGAGCGAGTCGTTGGTGAAGAACGCGTCCGGATTGTTGGGATCGAACAGCGGATTGGTCGAGATCCGCGGGAAGTTGTTCCACCGGCGCGCACGGCTGTCGTAGAAGTCGTAACGGAGGCCGCCGACCACAACCACATCGCCCAGGTCGAGCCGGTCTTCCGCAAACAGGTTGTAGCGGATCGGCTGCTCCATATAGAAGTCGGAGAAGGCCTGACTCTCCAGCTGGAAGGAGTAGCTGTCGATATCGTAGTGGGTATACTCGCCGCCCAGCTTCAACCGGTTGTACCGATCCAGCTGCCAGTCGAGGTTGGCCTTACCAATCAGCCGGTTTTCCCGGTACATCACCTGGCGATTGGTGAACCGCTCGCTGCCGGCCGGACCACCCGACTCAGGGAACAGCACCGAGGCAAACTCATCCCGGTTGTAGAGGCCATAGGCATTGTTCCGCCATTCATCGACAATGGCGTACTGCGCCAGGTTCTCGACGTCGAGCGGAGAGCGGCGGCTGCCGGACGTGTTGGTCCGGAAATTCTGCAGCAGCTCGTCGTTGAGCGGGAAGTTATCGAAGTTGAACAGGAAATCGATCGGGGCCAGCATGAACCCGCCGAACGGATCCCGGCTGCCCAGCTCGGCGTCGCGGGTCATCGGACCCCCGAGGGTGCGGTCCTGCTGGTACGACAGGTACGTCTCCAGCGCCAGTGCCCGCTCAGTCGAGCGAGACAGGTTCTGGGTCCAGTTCAGGGTGAAGACGTTGCTGTAGTTCCGGAAGGCCGGAAGGTTTCCCGGATTGTAGAGCGATCCATAGGTCAGGAACCGGCCGGGCACATCCAGGTTTTCCCGGAAGGTGCGGCCCTGGAAATTGCTGGTGAGAGCGGTAAAGGCCAGTCGTGACCCGGTGCCGAACGAGTAGTTCAGCTTGCCAGTGAACTGATAGGTCGAGCGGGCCGAGGATGGTACCCGGATGCCCTGGCAGTCGACCCCGTAGTTGCTGGCGATGTCGGGATTGGTGCTGTTCTCGAAATCGCTGCACTCGCCCCGGGACACCGCATAGTTGTAGACCGGCACCATGGTGGTGTCGGCGGTTGGATCGCCCAGAGCAGTGGGCACGGCCACCGTGGTATCGATGCCGGCCTGGACGAACAGCGGGTACTTCTGGCTGTCCATCCCACTCTCCACCGTGCTCTGTCCTTCCAGGGCCCCCGACACGAAGAAGGTCAGGTTCCGCATGATCGGACCACCGAGACTGCCGGTGACCCGGTTGAGACCTAGGCTGTGATTGACGCCGAACGGCTCGTCGGTCTCATAAGCCAGGTTGCCGGTGAAGGTGTTGCCGCCGGTCCGGGTCTGGATCGAGATGACGCCGGATTGAGCGTTACCGAACTCGGCCGAGGACGAGCCCGTGGTTACCGAGGCCTCTTCCAGGGCGTTGGTCCCGACGTTGATCTCGGTTCCGGCGGAGCTCACCCGGGCGCCCCCCCGGTAGCCCGGCGTGACCGGCACGCCATCGACATAGGTCACGTGTTCCTCGGTCCGGCCGCCGCGGATCGAGAGGGTGTTGCCGTTGGGGCTCGCGGCCACGACGCCGGGCTGCAGCTGCAGCACGCCGTTCAGCCGGTCGACCGGAAGGTTGTTCGTGAACTCGCCGTCGATCCGCTGCTTCGAGGTAACCTCGTCGCGCGGCACCAGCGGCTGAGTCTGCTGGACCACCGTGATCTCCTGGATCTGGACCGCGGTCTGCTCCAGCTGGATGTCGACCGTGATGGTCTGGCCGGCGAGCACCTTCACGCCGTCAACCTGGGTCGACTTGTACCCGATAAAAGCGGCCCGAACATTGTAGGTCCCGGCCGGCACGTTGTTGATGAAGTAGTAACCCTGCGGGTTGGTAAGCGCGTTGAACGCGCTTCCTACGATAAAGACTTGCGCGTTGGCGATGGGTGCGCCCGCTTGGTCGCGGACCCTGCCTTCGATCTTACCAGTCGACCCCTGGGCCAGAAGCGATCCCGCTCCAAACCCCAGTACGACTGCCGCGAGCGCGAAAAATCGCGCTGCGCGTGCGAAGGCGCTGACACAGCTTTGCTTCATGGATACGTCCTCCAAAGGCGTGGACCTGCAAGTACCGCCATGACATCCTGAGAAGGCGCGCACACGCCTTCCCTTTGGCCCGAAGGCCTACTCCGGAATGAGACTGCGTGGGATGACTGCCTGCATGTGTGATGGGGACGGCGTATTACCAAAAGAACTGCGTGAAACTGAAAAACGCGCGAGCGCGACCGCGGCCCGGTCGGCAGGTGCCTAATATGAAGTGCACAAAATTGCGTGTCAAGGAAAAGTCACCGGGCCATGTCCGCTGGCCTCGGCTGACGTAACTGTCTGAAACCCACAAAGTTGCCCAATGAAACGCGGTCGGCCTCAGCCTCCATTTGTTCGGAATGGAACTGGAATGGGCCGGCGCGAAATTTCGGCGGGAGGATTAGGCCGGCGACCCCGGCCGTCATTTGATGTAGCGGGAGAGTTACGAGTCGCTCCTCACAATCACTCCCTGTTGCGGTTCCCGCGGGGTCACCACCGGTCCGGAACGATCCATGAACACATTGACCTCGCTCCGTATTCCGAAGCTCCCCGGCAGATAGATCCCCGGCTCCACCGAGAATCCAACCCCCGGCAGCAGCACTCGGTCGTCGTGGGTCTCATAGTCGTCCAGGTGGGGACCCGAGCCGTGCAGATCGCGATCGATCGAGTGGCCGGTCCGGTGGACAAAGGCATCCCCGTAGCCGGCGGCCGAAACCACCGCGCGGGCCGCCTGGTCCGCCTCGTACCCGGCAATGCTCCGGTGCTCTGCCGAGGCCTGGCGGATGGCGTCGATGGCCGCGTCCCGGGCCCGTCGAACCGTCCGCCATACCTCTGCGACCTGGGGTGGCAGGTGACTCCCCGCAAAACCGATCCAGGTCTGGTCGGCAAAGACGGTATCGAGGCTGCGGCCGGCCCAGAGATCCAGCAGAATCAGGTCTCCCGGCTGAAGCACCGCGTCCTTGCCTGGTTGGGGCTCGTAGTGCGGCTTGGCCGAGTTGGGGCCGAACCCAACAATCGGCGGCTCGTTCAACACCAGCCCCCGGCCTTCCAGCGCGGCGATCACCCGCGCCTGCAATACCGTTTCGGTGAGCGCAGTCTCCCCGACCGCCTGGCGCAAAATGCTCCGCGCCACGTCGGCCAGAATCTCCGCCGCAAAGTGGTGATCGGCGAGCTCCTGCTGGCTCCATCGCGCCGCAAAGCGGGAAACCAGGTCGCCGGACGGAAGGATCTTCGCCCCCATACTCTGGAGCAGCTGCACCACCCCGTGAGGCACCCGGTCCAGATACGGCACGGCGTCTCGAGGGGAGATCTCCATGCCCAGGGTCTTGCCTGCCACCGCGTTGCTCAAGGCCTGGTTCAACTCGCTCCACCGGGCGTACGGCACCACCTTCCCCGGAAAATTCTCCCATCCCTGCAGCTCGATCTTATGCGCAATAACCAGCGGATCGCCGTGGCGGGGGAACAGAGCAAACAGCCTCCGCGTGTTCAGCCCGGTGAGCCCCAGCACCCGGGTCGCCACCGGGTTGAGACCCTTGAAGGCGTACAGAAGCCAGCCATCCAGATCCGCCTCACGCAGGGCCTCTCGCAGCTCGATGAGGTCGATCATTCGTATACCTCCGCCACCGCCGTCCGCCACACGCAGGCCTCCTCACCCCGGGACCGGCAGTGCTCGTGGATCAGCGCTCCCTCGAAGCCGGTGAGCGCCCGGAGCAGCTCCTGATACACTGCTCCATAGAAGACGCAGGCCTCCCCGGTGGGCAGCGCTTCAATCGAAAGCGGCGCCGTCATCCGGACCTCGACGTCGTGAGGGCGAGGTCTCAGCTCCCCGCCAAAGATGCGGCGGGAAAGACCGGCCGCGCTCTTGAGCGCCCACCGCCGGGCCATGCCTCCGGGTGACACCCGGGCCAGAGTTCGGGAAGAGCGAGCCCGGTTACGAGCCGCATAGCGAGCCGCCCGCCGCCCGGCATCCGCGAATACCAGCGGGGCGTCGCTCCGGCGTCCAATGAGACGGAGGACCGAGATCGTCTCCTCCAGCTCCACCGACCCACCCTTGTCGGCGGCGTGCCGGTAGCGCTGAATTTGCGCGGCGACAGTAGGACTGAGCCCGAGTCGCCGGACCACGATTTCTTCGGCCAGTTCTTCCAGCCCGTCCTCGACCGGAGTGTCGAGGTTGCGAATCGCCTCGAGCAGGCTGAGGGGAATGAGCGCGGGAACAGAGGGCTTGGGCACGGGTGGCTGAAAGTAGTGCGCAGGTGGAAAGCGGGGAAGTAGAAAAAACGTGAGCGGCCGTCCTAGTCCCGCTCACGGTTTTGTACTTAATTCCCGCATGGCCGAGCCTTCTGCCGCCGGGCGGACCTTCGATCAGGAAGCGCTGCCCCACCTGGATGCCCTGTACCGGGTTGCCTTACGGCTGACCGGCGATGCCAGCCAGGCGGAAGACCTGGTACAGGACACCATGCTCAAGGCCTATCGCTCCTGGCGGCAGTACCGCCCGGGCACCAACGCCAAGGGCTGGCTGCTCACCATTCTGCGGAACACGTTCATCAATGATTATCGCCGGCGAAAGCATGAGCCGGTGGCGATGGACCTGGACGCGGTGGAGCCGCACGCGCTGGACCGCTCGATCGAAGAGGTGGATCCGGAAGGCAACTTCTTTGCGCAGATCGTGGACGCCAAGGTCCTGGAAGCGATCGACGCGTTGCCCCAGGAATTTCGTGAGGTGCTGGTCCTGAGCGATGTGGAAGGCATGCGCTACGCCGAGATCGCCGAAACCCTGCAGATTCCGGTTGGGACGGTGAAATCCCGGCTGTTCCGGGCCCGCCAGCAGCTCCAGGCCCGGCTCTACTCCCACGCCGTTGAAATGGGATATATCCAGCCACGGGAGAGCCCGACATGAGCGGGGTTGACTGCGCCCAGGCCCTGACCAATCTGGGCGACTACCTCAAGCAGGAGCTTACGCCGGAGCTGATGGTCGAAGTTCGGCAGCATCTGGAGCGGTGCCGCGATTGCTTCAAGCACGCCCAGTTTCAGGAGAGCTTTCTCAGCATGCTGGAGACGCGCGCCGGCCGGGAAACCTGCCCGGCAAAGCTGCGGGCCCGCATCCTCAGTCTGCTTCGCTCGGAGATGGGGAACCACTGAGCCAGCCGTCACTCCTGCTGGCAGTTCTGGTCAGCGCGAGTGTCGCCTGGATTGCCTGGTTCTCGGCCACCCTTACTTCATCCGGCGCCCTGGCGGCCTCGGTAGTTGGCGCCGCAATCCTCCATGGGACGGGTTGGATCGGCGGCGCGGTACTGGCCGCCTTTTTCATTTCCAGCAACCTGATTTCGAGAGTGGCGCCGACTCCGCTGACCGCCAGGATCGACGCCAAAGGCGACCGGCGAGACGCCTGGCAGGTGATGGCTAATGGAGCAGCGGCTGCGCTGCTCGCCGTGCTCGGCTCCTCCGACCCGGCTCTCAGAGTTTGGCTGGTGACCGCCACGCTCTCCGCCGCTGCGGCGGACACCTGGGCATCCTCGGTGGGGGTACGGAGCCGGTCAGCGCCAAGGCTCTTGTGGTCCCGTGATCCGGTGGCGCCCGGCACGAGCGGAGGGATCACCGCCGCCGGTAATGCGGGCGCTCTTGCCGGTGCGGCAGCGGTCTCCGCAACTGCCGCATTGCTCACGGGAAACGCCCGGCTCCTGCCCGCAGGAATACTGATAGGTTTCCTCGGTATGCTCATGGATTCCCTGCTCGGCGGCACGGTGCAAGGGACGTTCTGGTGCCCTCGTTGCCAACAGCCGAGTGAATGGCGAGTGCATCGCTGCGGAACCGCAACCGAACGGAAGTCTGGATGGATCTGGCTGAACAACGACGGCGTAAACTTGCTCGCGACCGCTATCAGTGGCGGTGTGGCATGGGCCGTATGGCGCTGGCTTGACTGACCTCGCTCGCCAGGTAGACGTACTCGTCGCCGGAGCTGGTCCCGCCGGCAGCGCCTCCGCTGCTCTGCTGGCCGAGGCCGGTTATTCGGTGCTCGCGGTAGACCGGGCCGTGTTCCCTCGCGACAAGCCGTGCGCCGAGTACATGAGTCCGGAAGCAGTGAGAATCCTTACCCGGTTCGGCATTGTCGAGACGCTCGAGTCAGCGGGCGCTGCTGCCCTCGAGGGGATGAAAGTCACCGGGGTTCACGGGGCCACGGCGCACGGCATTTTCGCTCGGGCAGGGCATCGGCCCTACCGCTCCACCGGACTCTCGGTTTCTCGCCGTATCCTCGACCAGGCGCTGCTGGACGTTGCCCGGAAAGCCGGTGCATCCATCGCCGAACGCACGACAGTGGAAGAGCTGCTGTATGAACGGGGAGCGGTAACCGGAGCCGTGCTCCGCGACAGCCGGGGGCGGCGCCGATCGGTTCGTGCCCGACTGACCATTGGAGCCGACGGGCTCCGGTCTGTGGTGGCCCGCCGCATGGGACACCGCACGCATCAGCGGCCTCGCCGGGTCGCATTCGTGGCCCATGTGTCGGGGGTGCGAAGCATGGGCGCTTCAGCCGAGCTCCACTTTGGCCGCAACGGCTATATGGGATTGAATCAGATCGGCAAGGACGTCGTCAATGTCGCCCTGGTGGTACCGGCTGAGCGCGCCAAGGAGGCAAAAGGCCGAGCTCAGGATTTTTTTCTGCAAACCCTGAAGGAATTTCCAGGTGCCGGCAACCGGGTGCTGGCGGGAAGCGTCGTCCGCCCCGTTCTGGTAACCGGCCCCTTTGCGGCGTGGTCTGGCCGGGTAACGGTGCCCGGCGGCCTGCTGGTGGGAGACGCCGCCGACTTCTTCGATCCGGTCACCGGCGACGGCATTCTGAGCGCCTTGCGGGGGGCCGAGCTGGTGGCCGAGACGATGATTCCAGCGTTGAGCCTGCCCGAGAGCATCGCCGGTGAGCCGCTTCGCCGTTATCAGCGGCGGCGGCGGCAGGTCTTCGCCGGGAAGTGGATCATGGAACGGGCAACCCGGTTCCTGATGTCTTCGCCCTGGTTCTTCAATCGCAGTGTCTCCCGGCTGGGGCGCCACCAGGATATGGCTCACTCCGCCATCGGCGTAGCGGGCGGGTTTGTGCCGCTCCGTGAAATCCTGAATCCCCTGTTCCTGGCCCGGATGGTCCTTTGAACACTCCGGAAGTAGACGCGGCACAGTTCCGCCAGCTCTTGGGTCGCTTTGCCACCGGTGTCAGCATCATCACGGTGACAGGACCTGACGGAAGACTCCTGGGCATGACCGCCAACAGCCTGTCTTCGGTCTCTCTGTACCCCCCGCTGATCTCGGTCTGTGTCGACCGGGAGGCGGGAATGCACAACGCCATCCTTGCGGTCGATCACTTCGTGGTCAACGTGCTCTCCAGCACCCAGGAAACTCTGGCGCGCCGATTTGCCGACAGGCACGAGGACCGTTTCGAGGGCATCGGATACCACATCAGCCCCGAGGGGCTGATCCTGCTGGGCGGCGTGCTGGCCCATGTCGAGTGTCAACGGTTCGCTCACTATCCCGGCGGCGACCATACTATCGTGGTCGGCCGGGTCACCGGCGGGAGCACCAGCAAGGGTCGGCCCCTTCTTTACTACCGCGGCGGTTATGCCGCCCTGGAATAGCAGTGGCTGAGCTCACGATCAGTCCAATAGGGACGGAGCTGCTGGACGATCCCGGCGCCGATCCGGCAACGGTAGCGGAGTCGCTTCGGAACATTGCGAGGGCCAATCGCTGGTTCGGCGGCGCCGCGGCGGTACGCTTCGGTTTGGAGCGGACGCTTGGCGACGTGTCTCGGGGAGAGACCTTATCCCTGCTGGATCTGGGCACCGGGCTGGGTGATCTGCCGTGGATGGCGGTGCGCTGGGGTGCGCGGAGAGGAATTCGAGTCGTCCCCATCGGGCTCGAGCTCAACCGGGTTGCGGCCAGCATGGCGCAGCAGCGAGGAGTTGCCACCATGGTCGGCTGCGCGGGCCAGCCGCCCATCAGGGACAAGAGTGTCGATGTCGTCTTGGCCAGTCAGGTGGCGCATCACCTGCACGTCGACTCGGTTATTCGCCTGTTTCAATGCTGCAATCGGTTGGCGCGGCGGGCCGTGATCGTATCGGATCTGCGGCGGCACCCCTTGGCCACCGCTTCTTTCCGGTGTGGCGGCCGGATCCTTGGGTTTGATCCGATAACCCTTTCCGACGGGGTCACCTCCATCCGTAGAGGATTCAGCCGTAGGGAGTTGCTGAACCTCATGAATCGCGCGGGCATCAGCGGCGAGGTGGCCTATCGGCCAGGGTTCCGCGTGGTCGCCACATGGCTTCCGGGCAGCGGCTGATGCGTACGGTGGACATCGTCCGGGTTCAGGCGTCCGTCGAATCGGTATTCAGGGCTGCCGAAGAGGTGGAGCGGTGGCCTCAGATCCTGAGCCACTATCGCTGGGTCAGGAAGTTGGCAGGCAATGGGGCCGAAACGTTGGTAGAAATGGCTGCGTGGCGTACCTTCGGTCCCCTCAAGTACCCCACCTGGTGGGTTTCCCGGATGTGGATAGACCAGGCTGCGCCGGCCATCCACTACCGGCACGTCCGGGGAATAACCACGGGTATGGACGTGGTCTGGAAGATGGTATCCACCGCCGACGGAACCGATGTCACCATCGTGCACGAGTGGGGTGGACCTCGCTGGCCTCTGATCGGCAGGACGGCTGCCAACTGGATCATCGGACCGGTCTTCATCCACGGCATCGCCTCGCGGACCCTGGCGGGGATAAAGCGGCATCTGGAAGTGCGACGGGAGCGAAGATGAGGGAGCGTAGAGTTGTGATCACCGGGATTGGAGTCATCACTCCGATCGGCACCGGGGTCGAGGGACTGTGGCAGGGACTCCAGCGGCGGGAATCGGCCATACGGTGTATCACCCGGTTCGATCCCTCGATGTTCAAGTCCCGGATCGCTGGAGAGGTGCCCGACTTTTCGCCCAGCGATCATATCGAGGAGCGCCGGATTCGCCGGCTCGATCGATTCTCCCAGTTCAGCGTCGCCGCCACCCGCATGGCCTTGACCGACGCAGAGCTGGATCCGGCAAAGGAAGACCTGGACCGGATCGGCGCCACCATGGGCACCGCACTCGGCGGCGTTGCCCATGGAGAAGCGCAGTACCGGAACTTCATGCGGGGAGGTCCTCGAGCGGTTGATCCCGCCCTGGCGCTTACGGTTTTTGCTGGTGCTGCCAGCTGCAACATCGCCATCGAGTTTGGGTTCACCGGCCCGAACTCGACCAATGGGATGAGCTGTGCCTCCGGAGCCATTGCCATCGGCGAAGCCTTTCGGGCCATTGTCCGCGGCGAAGCCGATGTGATGGTGGCGGGAGGAGCCGAAGCCCCGCTGGCTCCCCTCTGCTTTGGCGCCTTCGCCATTATCCGCGCCATGTCCACCCGCAACGACGATCCCGGGCGCGCCAGCCGCCCCTTCGACCAGGGACGGGATGGCTTTGTCATGGCCGAGGGAGCTGCGGTGCTGGTCCTGGAGGAGCGCGGTCGAGCTCTGGCCCGGGGCGCACCGGTGTACGCCGAGATCTGCGGGTTCGGTTTGACCAACGACGCGCAC
>DASUVR010000248.1:0-11621 GCA_036378855.1 Gemmatimonadales bacterium
GTCACGGCACGGTCCCTGCGATACCGCTAAAAACTGGCAGGGCCGAGCTGATGCTCAGGGCGAATAGCTCAGCTGGTTCAGAGCGCCTGCCTTACACGCAGGATGTCGGGGGTTCGAATCCCTCTTCGCCCATTGGTTCCCGCACCAAGGCGGGACTGTGTTGTTCGAGAGGGCCGTCCTGCAGGGGAGATTGAGAATGTACCTGTCGCGTTTCGTTGGATTTGCTGCGGTTGCGGCTGCGCTGTCCGCCCCTCTCGCTGCGCAAGGCATACCTCGCGGTGCTCGCACCACGCAAACGGTGACGAATGCTCCGCGGCTGATGGTCGCGAATCCGTTTGCGTACGCCCCAGGAGACTCGGCGGCTGCGGTTCACATCGGAACTGCCATGCGTCAAGCGGTGAAGGACATCGTGGGCCGGAACTTCACCGTGATCGAACAAACACAGATGAACGACGCGCTGAAACAGTATGGCTATCCGATCGATGCCATCCTGAGTCCCCCGCTGGCGACCACCCTGGCCAAGAATATTCAGGCCCGGGTTATCGTGACGGGGACCTTGGCAAAAGCGAACAACGGCAGGCCCACGGTATCCGCGCGACTGATCGGAGTGAACGACGACGCGGGGAACGTGGTCACCCTTACCGAAGGCCAGGGCCAATCGCCGGAAGACTTCGGGAAGCAGATCGCCAAGGCTCTGGAGCCGGCGGTGAAGTCGCTCCCCGACGCCAAGGCCTGCGTAGACCAGCGAACCACCAAGCCCGACAAGGCGCAGGCCGCCGCCGAGAAGGCGGTGAAGACACTTCCCAATCACGGTTTGGCCGAGTTTTGTCTGGCGCAGATTGCCACGGACAAGAAGGCTCCTCGGCCGGAAATCGTCAAACACCTGCAAGCGTCGACCAAGGGAGATCCGCTCAGCCTTCCCGTATGGACGGCCTTGGCCACTCAGTATCAGCAGGCTAACGATACCGCCAACACGCTAGTGGCTTTCGGCCAGATGTTGCGGGTTGCGCCAGGCAACCAGAAGCTGCGGGAAGAGCTGTTCAAGTACTTCCTCCAGTCCGGGCATCCGGAGATGGCCAAGAATATTGCGGACGAAGGCCTCAAGCTCGATCCGTATAACGCCGATCTCTACGACCTGAAGAGCAACGCCTGCCTGTTCCTCGGCGACTTCAAGTGTGCGGTGGACGCCCTGGAGACGATGTATGCTACCGACTCCACCAAGGCAGATACCCTTTTCTTCACCAAGATCTCGGCCGCGGCGGCCGAGGGTGAGAATCCGGACAAAGTACGATTGCTCAAGTGGTCGCAGATCGGCATCCGGAAGTATCCCAACAATCCAACCCTGTTGGGATACCTCAATAAGGGTTACATGATGAACGGCCAGACGGACAGCGTTGTGTCCGTCACCAATCGCATCATAGCCAAGGACACCACGGAAACCGGGGTGATTGCCGCGCTGGCGGCTGCCCAAGCATTGATCATGCCTCCGGACCAGGCGGCCAATGCTCAGCGGACTGACTCGGCCGGCAAGCCGGCTCCGAAGGATTCCGCCTCACCCTCTACCGCCGCGGTGCGGCCGGATTCCGCTCCGGCCGGCGCGGCCAAGGACTCGAGTTCGGGCGGGGCTGCAACTGGCGCCTCCGGATTCACTCCGCGTCCTAAGGAGGCGGTGCCTTTCCTCGAGTTTGCCATCAAGCACGGGGATCCGCAGCGGAAGGAACAGGCGGCCGCACTGCTGTATACCGGCGCCGCGCCGCTGCTCCAGCAGCCACAGGATCTGCAGGGAGCCGAGCAGCTGCTTCGCCTCTCGGTCCAGTCGGCCAATCCGGCTGGGAAAGTGCACCCGGCGGCGAATTACCTGCTTGGGTTGGCTCTCCTGTTCCAGGTGCCCCAGATTGATCCCGTCACCGAAAAGCAGAAGTCGTGCGAAGGGGCCAAACAGGAGCAGGCGCTCCTGGCCGGGGCTGATTCGGCTCTGACCGCTGGTCGATCGGTGAACCCTCAGGCGGTGGACAAGAATCTCGGCATCATCAAGAAGTACACGCCGAGAATCACTTCCATGCTGAAGGCGTACTGTAAGGGGGAGAAGAAGAAGGCTTAGATGACAGGGTCTTACCCTAGACCCTCTCTCTCGAACCGCCTATATTCCCGCTCCCTTACGGGGGCTGTAGCTCAGCTTGGTTAGAGTGCCGCACTGTCACTGCGGAGGTCGCGGGTTCGAGCCCCGTCAGCCCCGCTCGCTCCACGTAGCCACGTCACCCCGTCCCTCCGGACGGGGTGTTGTGTTTCAGCCCTTCAGAGCCGGCATGTTCGAATCCAACCCGAAGTACCACGTGCCGGTGCTGCTGACGCCGGTGCTCGAAGCTGCCCGGGGAGCACACCGGGCGGTCGATGCTACCCTGGGTGACGGGGGCCACGCAGCGGCACTCCTCGGCATGGGCGCGGAGGTTCTCGGGATCGACCGGGACCCGCAGGCTATTGCTATCAGCCGTAGGCGTCTGGGCGAGAGCCGCATTCGATACCTCCAGGCACCCTATGGTTCCCCTGAGGCCCTCGAGACGGTGGCTCGATTCGGTCCGGATTTCATTCTCCTCGATCTGGGGGTCTCGTCGCGCCAACTGGACGATGAGGGCCGCGGTTTTACTTTCCGTCCTGGTGCGCTGCTCGACATGCGGATGGGCCCCGCCGACGAAACGGCGGCTGTCCTGCTGAACGAAGCCGGCGCTGCTACCCTCGAACAGATTTTTCGGGACTACGGAGACGAACGGCGAGCTCGGCGTCTGGCCGCCGAGATCGTACGGCGCCGGCAACGGCAACGCTTCAGCACGAGCGACGACCTGGTCAACTCCATCCGCGCTGTTCTGGGGCCTCAGAGCGGACCGGCTGACTTCGCCCGGATCTTCCAGGCTGTCCGGATCGCGGTAAATGGAGAGCTGCAAGACCTGGAACGGGCGCTTCCAGCCTATCGCGACGCACTCAAGCCGGAGGGACGGCTGTCGATCATTACCTATCATTCAGGCGAAGATCGGCTGGTGAAGCATGCCTTCCGCAGCTGGAGTGCGGGTTGTGTCTGTCCGCCCGGCCTACCGGTCTGTGTCTGCGGCTCCCAGCCACTGGGCCGGGTTCAGCCCCGCAAGCCGGTGATCCCGGGCAGCGAAGAGCTGCAGGCCAATCCGCGATCGAGGAGCGCCAAACTCCGAACCTTCGTCGTCAATGCTTCGGCTTAGGGGGCGTCACTGGGTATTGCTGTGGCTGCTGGTGTTTCTGGGCGGTGCCTTGATCGTCGTCGGCCGTCAGACTGCGGCGTTCAAGACCGCTCGTCGCCTCCGTGATCTGCGCGAAATCCGCGGCAGCCTGGAGGCACGGCGAGCAGAGCTGGAGCGCCGGATCCGGGTGGCCTCGAGCCGGGAGGTGCTGGTGCCCATAGCCCGCAGGGGTCTGGGTCTCCATGAGCCAGCCGACTCGGAGTTTGTGCTCTTTGCCGTTCCCTCGCCTACGGCCGGGGTGAGTCGCTGATGGCCAAGCCGCTGGTTCGGATCGCGGCGGTTCAGCTTGTCTTTGTCCTGGTGATTGCCGCCATACTCGCCCGTGCGGCGCAGCTCCAATTGTTTGAGGGAGAGCGGTGGGCCGAACAGGCGCGGCGGCAGCGAACCGAGCGTGCCGTGCTTCCCGCCCGGCGTGGAGGATTGTTCGACCGAAACGGCGTTCCACTCGCGATCAGCCAGGAGTTCTATCACGTCGGGATTGCTCCGAACGAGCTGACCGACGTCAGTTCCATCGGGCGGCTGATCAGCCGCCAACTCGGCATTCCCTCGTCGGTGCTCTCCCGCGATCTGCGCTCCGGCAAGCGCTGGGTCTATTATCACGGGCCTTTCAGCGCCACCCAGGTGCAATCGTTACGCCGGGTGAGCGGCATTCATCTGAGCCAGGATTATCAGCGCTTTTACCCGTCTCGAATGCTGGCCCGGCCCATCATCGGCGGACTTTCGGGAGAGCGGGAGAGTGGCGCGGCGGGACTCGAGCTCTCGCTGGACTCCATCCTCACCGGCACCCCTGGAGAGGCGGTGCTGCTCAAGGACCGCGCAGGTCGCCGCTACGATTCCCCAGCTCGAGTCATCCGGGAGCCCGTGGCGGGCAACGACGTCGTTCTCACGATCGACGCCGAGCTGCAGGAGATCGCGGAGCGGGGGCTGGATGATGCGCTGTCGAAAATGGACGCTGAGGGTGGCGACGTCGTCTTTCTGGATCCGAACAATGGGGAACTGCTGGCCCTCGCTTCCCGGCAGGGGGGCCGTCGCTCCGGGTATACCTCCAGCCGCGCCTCCACCTTTACCGATCCCTTCGAGCCGGGGAGCACGGCCAAGCTGTTCACCGCCGCGGCCCTGTTGCTCCATCAGCGGGTGGACAGCTCAGACCGGGTCTTTGCCGAAGGCGGGACCTGGCATATGCCGATTACCAGCAGCGGCGTGACCCGGGTCATTACCGATGCGCACAGGTCCACCGGCTCCCTGACCCTGGCACAAACCATTCAAGTCTCCAGCAATATCGGGATCGCAAAGTTCTCCTCTCGTCTTTCCCCGGAAGAACAGTTCGAGATGTTGCGAGACTTCGGCTTCGGAACCCCCACCGGTGCGGAGTTTCCTTCCGAATCAAGGGGCCGCCTGGCCCGTCCTGATAAATGGCAGCCGATGTACACCAGAGCCAGCCTTGCCATGGGCTACGAGTTCGGTGTGACTCCGGTCCAGTTGGCCGTAGCCTATGGCGCGATCGCTGACGACGGCGTGCTGCTCACTCCCACTCTGGTGCGGGAGATTCGAAGCCCGCGAGGAGATCTTCTGTACCGCCATCATCCCGAGCCGGTGCGCCAGGTGGTTCCTCCACCGATTGCATCCAAGCTCCGGGAATACCTCAAGGGGGCAGCCGGGGAGGGCGGCACCGGAGAAGAAGCTCAGTTGGTGAACTACACGTTGCTGGGGAAGACCGGTACCGCTGTCCGGTTCGAGAACGGCCGCTACGTGCGTGGCGAGTACACCGCGTCCTTCGCCGCTCTGTTCCCGGCAGACGATCCGCAACTGGTGGTGATCGTGAAGATCGACAACCCTCAGGGCAAATATTACGGTGGCCTCACGGCGGCTCCGGTGACTCGAACGATGTTGCAGCAGGCCCTGGCCTCCCGCCGAGTGGCGATAGATCGCAGCCGTTTCGCTGATGTCGATACATCTCCACTGCCGGAACCCCAAACCTCGTCGACGGCGGCAACGATGGCACGGCTGGTGGTGTCTTTACCCTACAGTCCCCCGAAAGTGGATCGCGCAGCGCGGCTGGTCCCTGAGGTCGCGGGTCGTCCGGTTCGCGAGGCCGCCCTGCTGCTGCATCGCCAGGGATTTCGAGTGACCTTGCGCGGTCTGGGCCGAGTCAGTAAGACCGCCCCAGCTGCAGGCGACACGGCAGCGCCCGGCACCACGGTGGTCGTATGGGCGGACTGACCTGGTCTCAGGTTATTCAGGAGCTTGGCCGCGCCGATCTGCTGAGCAACGCACCAGCTGCCGGTCCGGGGCCTCGTGCCTTGGGAGTGGACAGCCGCAGCGTGGAGCGAGGCACGTTGTACATCGCTGTGCGCGGATCACAGGCAGATGGGCATCGCTTCGTCGCCGATGCGATTGGAAGGGGAGCCTCCGCCATCGTTGTCGAAACTCCGCAGAAGTCGGGTGTACCCGAAATCGTGGTTCGAGACAGCCGCCGCGCCGCGCAAGTACTCGGCGCTGCGTGGTATGAGCATCCGGGGCGCTCTCTCACCTTGATCGGTGTCACCGGCACCAATGGGAAAACCACCACCACGGGACTCATCCGTCATCTCCTGAATCGAAATCAGAGTGCCGGCAGCATCGGCACCCTGGGCGCCTTCGACGGCGCGGACCAGGCGGTTCCCTCTACTGCAGGTTCGCTGACCACGCCTGGACCCATCGACCTGCAGGCCACATTGGCGGCACTGCGGGAAAGGGGAGTGATCCATGTCGCGATGGAAGCATCGTCGCACAGTCTGGATCAGGGACGTCTGGATGGGCTCAGCTTTGCGGCGGGAGTCTTTACCAATCTCACCCGCGATCACCTCGACTATCACGGGACCATGGAGGCCTACCTGGGCTCCAAGCTGCGCCTGGCTGATCTCCTTCGGCCCTCGGCCGTGGAGGTAGTCAATCTGGACGACGATGCCTGGAGCGCATTGGCTAGCCGTAATCGGCGGGTCACCTTTGGTCTTCACCCCGCAGCCGATGTCCGCGCCACCCAGATCAGTCTCAACCCGAGCGGCTCCTGCTTCCTCCTGACCGGCCGCTTCGGCTCCTGTGAGGTGCTCCTGCCGTTGCTGGGAGACTTCAATGTCAGCAACGCCCTGGCTGCCGCGGCCACCGCCCTCGGGCTGGAGCTCTCCCTGCAAGAGGTCGTCGACCGGCTGGCAACTGCCCCACAGGTTCCTGGTCGGATGGAACGCATTTCCGATACTCCGTGCACGGTTCTGCGAGATTATTCCCATACCCCAGATTCGCTGGAACGAGCGCTGCGGACTCTGCGGCCACTCACTCCGGGCCGGCTCATCCTGCTGTTCGGCTGTGGTGGTGATCGGGACAAAGGAAAACGGCCTCTGATGGGTCGCATCGCGGCCGACTTGTCCGATCTTGCGATAGTCACCTCGGATAACCCGCGGACCGAAAATCCGGAGGCCATTATCGACGAGATCGAGCGGGGTATGGGCGGTGCGCCCCACCTGCGGATCCCCGACAGACTCGCCGGCATACGCGCGGCTTTGAACGAGGGCCAGGCCGGCGACACCATCCTGCTTGCCGGCAAGGGGCACGAGACCTACCAGGTCATCGGAACCAAGAAGATCGATTTCGACGAGCGGGAGATCGTACAGGGGCTGGTGCGAGGCGAGCGGTGAGCGGTGAGCCCCTGACGGCCTCCGGCGGCGTCTGGTCCGCGGCAGCGATTAAAGCCGCATTGGGCATGGCACCAGGTGTGGGCGACGCGGAAACCACTTACAATGGAATCTCGACCGACAGCCGCGCCATCAGCCCTGGCGCCTTGTTCGTGGCGCTCCAGGGTGAGCGCTTCGACGGTCACGACTATTTGCCCGCGGTGGCCAAGGCTGGAGCCAAGGGCGCCGTTGTCCGGCGCGGCACCGCCGCCGTGCCGCCCCTGGCGTTCTTCGAGGTGGATGACCCGCTCCGCGCCTTCGGTCTGCTGGCCCGAGCCAGGCGACGAACCCTGAGCGGCCCAGTCATCGCGGTCACCGGCACCAACGGGAAGACCAGCACCAAGCAGATGCTTGCCGCGGTCCTCAGCACTCGCTATCGCACCTACGCTACCCGGGCAAACCTCAACAATCTCGTTGGGGTCCCGCTCACCATCCTGGAGGCGCCATCGGACACCGAGGCGCTGATCGTCGAGGCCGGAGCAAACCTTCCCGGAGAAATTGCTCGGTATCGAGAGATCATCGAGCCTGCAATCGCCATCGTCACCAATGCGGTGGCGGGACACCTGGAGGGCTTCGGTTCACTGTCTGGGGTCATCGAGGAGAAGCTCTCGCTCACCCGGGGAGTGCCGCTCGCCATCGTGGGGACGGATCCTCCGGCGCTCGCCGAGGGTGCCCGCAAACGGGCTCGCCGGGTCCGTACCGCGGCGCTTAAAGACGCCGAGCTCATGCCGGAGAGCGTTACCCTGAACGGCGACGCGCGTCCGCTGATATCGATTGGCGGTCAGAAGTTCCTGCTCGGGATCCGCGGCCTGCACCAGGCTGACAACGCCATACGGGTCTGGGCGGTGGCTGAGGAGCTGGGACTTGACCTGCCTCAGGCGGCCCAGGCTCTGGAACATTTCGCGATGCCCGGTGGTCGGGGCGAGCTGGTGCAGGAAGGACAGCTCACCATCCTCAACGACTGCTACAACGCCAATCCTCAATCGTTCAGGGCCGTCATCGCCACTGCGAAAGCCATGCGGAAGGAGCGGCGCCTGGTGTTTGTCGCCGGGACCATGCGTGAGCTGGGCTCCGAATCGCTGCGGTTGCATCGGGAAATAGCGGAGGAGCTGGTGGAGTTGCACCCCGAGCTGCTCGCGGCGGTGGGGGACTTTGTGCCCGCCCTCGAGCCATACGCTGGGGCGCTGCGCCACCGTCTGATCACGGCCGGCGACCCGGTGGAGCTGGCGCCCCGACTCGCTCAACATCTCAGGGGAGATGAGATCGTGGTCCTGAAGGCATCCCGTGGCGTGGCGCTGGAGCGTATACTTCCGGCGCTCAAGGCCAGCGCGAAGCACGTGAACCCCCCCGGTGCTCCGCTTCATCCCCGCTGAGGTTCGATGTTCTATCACTGGCTCGCCCCGCTCGGCAAGACCTACATCATCTTCAATCTTTTCAACTACATCAGCTTTCGCGCCGCAGGCGCAACCGTAACAGCCCTGCTGCTCGCGTTCGTGGTGGGCCCCCCGGTCATCCGCCGGTTACGGGCCCGGAAGGTGGGTCAGGTGGTCCGGGCGGAAGGTCCGGCCAGCCATCAGAGCAAGCGGGGCACGCCGACGATGGGTGGGCTGATCATTCTCCTGGCCACGGTGGTGCCGACGTTGCTCTGGGCTCCGCTGACCAATCGCTACGTGGTGGTCGCGATGCTGTCCACTCTATGGATGGGCTGCATTGGATTCCTTGACGACTACCTCAAGATCGTGCAGGGGAAATCCCGCGGCCTGGTTGCCCGGTGGAAGCTGGCCGGTCAATGCAGCTTCGGCCTCCTGCTCGGGCTGTTTCTCGCATTCAATCCGGTAGTGCCGACCGATGTGCTTCCCGCGACTGCCACCACCCTCCCATTCTTCAAATACCTGGTGGTGAATTTCGCTCCCTGGTTGTTCGTTGTGTTCGTGACCGTGGTGATCACCGGGAGCAGCAATGCGGTCAACCTGACTGACGGGCTCGACGGCCTGGCTACGGGCCTGGCGGGGATTTCGGCCGCAGCCTTTGCAGTGTTCGCGTATCTGTTCGGTCGGGTAGACGTGACCACTTACCTGAATGTGTTCTACCTGCCCGGCGCGGGCGAACTGGCGGTGTTTTGCGCGGCCCTGATGGGTGCGACCATTGGTTTTCTCTGGTTCAACGCCCATCCCGCCGAGGTCTTCATGGGCGACACAGGCAGCCTCGCAATCGGTGGCGCACTAGGCACGGTTGCCATTCTGCTCAAGGCGGAGTTCCTGCTGCTGCTTATCGGCGGAGTGTTTGCGGCCGAGGCAATCTCGGTGCTGCTCCAGACCGGCACGTATAAGTGGTTCAAGCGAACCCGGGGCAGGGAATACGCCGACGCCCACCGTGTCTTCCGAATGGCGCCGCTGCATCACCACTTCGAGAAGCTGGGCTGGGCCGAGACCACCGTCGTCACCCGGTTCTACATTCTTGGGCTTCTGTGTGCCCTGGTGGCACTCTCCACGCTGAAGGTCCGATGACTGGTGTTGCCGAGAGGGTGGCGCTGTTCGATCGCTGGCTGGGATCCGGAGGCGAGGTGGCGGTGGTGGGGCTGGGAAAGAGCGGGGTAGCGGCTACCCTCCTGCTTCGGCGCGTCGGCATCGCGGTATATGCCTCGGATAGCGGATCGGGGCCGGCTTTTGAAGCCTGGGCCCGTACACTGCGCGAGACGGGAGCGGCGGTGGATCTCGGAGGTCACGATCTGGGACGTATTGCCCGCGCAGTGAGCGTGGTGGTGGCCCCGGGTGTGCCGCCCGATGCTCCGGCTTTGGAGTCGGCGCGGCAGGCCGGTCTCGAGATCTATGCTGAAGTGGACATCGGTTTCCTTGCCCTTCGCGCTACCAACTGCGTCGCGATCACCGGGACCAACGGCAAGACCACCACTACCTCACTGATTGCCCATCTGCTCTCCACCGCGGGGTTCCGGGCAGAGACCGCCGGCAATATCGGGCGTCCCCTCTGCGATGTGGCTCTCTCGGCCGATCCGCCGCCCTGGCTGGCGTTGGAGCTCTCCTCCTTCCAGCTGCACGACGCGCCGCACCTCAAACCCGCGGCAGGAGTGCTCACGAACCTGGCGCCCAATCATCTCGATCGGTACCACTCCTTGGAAGAATATTACGGAGACAAGGCGCAGCTCTTCCGCAATGCTGAAGCTACTTCGTTGTGGATTACCAACGACGACGATGCCGCAGTGCAGGACATGGCGCGCGGCGTGCCTGGGCGGCAGCTGCGATTCTCCACCACGCACTCGGCCGATGGCTGGTATGATCGCGAGGGTGCGCGGCTGATGCTGGGACGAAGTGAGATTCTGCCTCGTGCCGCGTTGCCTTTGCTGGGCGATCACAACGTGGCCAACGCGCTAGCTGCCGCGCTGGTGACCGCCGAGCTGGGCGCGCCATTGCACCGCATAGCCGCCGGTCTTCAGTCATTCCGGGCCATACCGCATCGAGTGGAGCCGGTGCGAGAGGTCGAGGGCGTGCTCTGGATTAACGATTCGAAGTCAACCAATATCACGTCAACCGAGGTCGCTATCGCCGCGCTCGACCGGCCGTTCGTTCTGCTTCTAGGGGGACGGCACAAGGGAGAGCCCTACACCCGCCTGATAACGCGGCTGCAGGATCGCTGTCGCTCGGTGGTAGCGTATGGGGAAGCGGGCCCGCTCATTGTGCAGGATCTCGCCGCAAAGCTGAAGGTGGTGCCCGCGGGCACCTTCGAGGAAGTGATCGACACTGCTCGCAAGCTGGCCCGGCCGGGGGATGCGGTGCTCCTGTCTCCTGCCTGCTCCAGTTACGACATGTTTCGCAACTACGAGGAGCGCGGAGATCGATTCCGCGCTGCAGTTCAGGCACTATGATGCCGCGGCCGGTACGGCACCCGGGTGAAATGCGTTGGGAGACTCGCCTGCTGGGGATGGTCACTGCGGCACTGCTGGTGTTTGGTGTCGCCACCACCTACGGCGCCGCCAGTCTGGTCACCCTGCAGGGCCCGAGCGCCGGGCTGGGGTTTGCACTGCGCCAGCTTTCTGGTGCCGCCTTTGGCGGGGTGCTGCTGCTCTTGGCCTCACGTCTGGACTACTACCGGTGGCGCCAGCTCGCCTGGCCACTTCTCTTCGTGACCATTCTGTTTCTGGTTATTCCACTGCTTCCCTTCACCAAAGGCATCGCGCCTTCCATCAACGGGGCGCGGCGTTGGATCGACCTCGGACTGCTGAACTTCCAGCCCTCAGAGCTTGCCCGGCTGGTGGTGGTGATCTGGTGCGCCATGCTGGCGTCGAAAAAGGGTGCTCAGGTCCGCGAGTTCAAGAAGGGCGTCCTGCCGTTCATCGTGATTCTCGGCCTGGTGTCGCTCTTGATTCTCCTGGAGCCCAACCTCTCGATGGCCACGCTGGTGGCACTGCTCGGCGGTCTGGTGTTGTTCACCTCGGGGGCCAAGATCGGCCACTTCGGTCTGGTTGCCGGGGTGGGGATGATGCTGGTCTTCCACCAGATTCGCGACGTCCAGTATCGTCTTGCCCGTATGCTGACCTTTCTCAATCCGGGCGACGCCACGACCGAAGCCGGCTTTCAGATCCACCAGTCACTGGTCGGGATTGGCTCGGGCCAGCTGTTCGGGGTCGGCTTTG
>DASUVR010000249.1:0-7435 GCA_036378855.1 Gemmatimonadales bacterium
CACACAGTCTGGCGCACAGTCATACAAAAAGAGGCCCCCGTAAAGAGGGCCTTGGGGCTACGAAGTCGTTGTGGTTATTGAACTCCCGAGGAGGGACTCGAACCCCCGACCCGGTGATTAACAGTCACCTGCTCTACCAACTGAGCTACTCGGGAATAGTCATTTTTGCAGCGGACGGAATCTCGCCAGAGGTCCCGGAAGGGTCAAGCAGCGAATCATCGATCATTGGCGACTGAATCGAGCCGCGCATTCCGCGCTGCCGCCGAATCATCGGCTCTCAGTGCTCCCCTGACACCCTGGGCTCCGGGAAGGTTCGAGGCACCGATCGCGCTGTCTCGCGCCCGCTGCGACCGGGCGTCTCGCGCCGGCGCGGGATGGGAAGAACAGCCGATCACGAGCAACATGCCGGTCCAGAGCCAGAGGCGAGTCATGGTCATGGGATTCCCACGAAAAGAGGTGTTCAAATGTAGTTTCCCCGGTGCCAGAAGCTGCGTTTAATGGTGAGCGGACTTACAGTCGGAATTGCCTGTGCCACGGTATGTTCTTCGGGTACCGCCCGAAAACCGGCTCAGCGCATAACCAGCTTGCGTCTCACGGAAGTGGATCGTGGGCGAACGTTGTCAAGTGGAGTATGGCTCCAGAACAGCTCCCAATTTCGCTCGGTAGTTTCTTGACATCGGCCTTTTCGGGACTGCATTCTAAGTCATTGCGTTTTAAAATGTTACAGAACCGATACTACTACTTTCTCGAAACCGGCTTACCTTTTTGCCAATGGCCCTACCTCCACTGATTGGGCACGCGGGTCTCCGGGCTCGCCTGGCTCAGGCAGTAGCAAAGGGCACCCTGCCCCAGGTCATTTTGCTGACCGGGCCGGCCGGAGTGGGTAAACAGCGGCTCGCGTTGTGGCTCGCACAGCTGGTCCTTTGTGAGCGCCGCGGCAAGGAGCCCTGCGGAGAGTGCCGGGCCTGCCGCCTGGCAGAATCGCTCTCTCATCCCGATCTGCATTGGTTCGTCCCGATCCCGAGACCCAAAGTTTCGGATCCGGACAAGCAGGTCGAGGAAGCAGCCCAGGCGCTGGCTCAGGTTCTCCAGGATAGACGAGAGCAGCCGCTCTATCCCGAGAGCGACGGAATGGCGAGCCACGGTATCGCAATGGTTCGCCTGCTGCAGCGCCGAGCGGCGCTCACGTCGGTCGAAGGTGGCAGCCGGGTCTTCATCATCGGAGAAGCAGACCGGCTGGTGGCTCAGGAAGCGAGCCCCGAAGCAGCCAACGCACTGTTGAAGTTGCTGGAGGAGCCGCCACCGGGAAGTCTGTTCCTGCTGACTACGGTCGACTCCCGCCGGCTGCTGCCAACCATCCGATCGCGGGCGGTGACGCTGCGGCTGAACCGGCTGACCGACGGCGAGGTGAAAGGGTTTCTGGAAACCTCAGTCCGCCCGAGGCCGTCGGCACAAGAGCTGGAGCAGCGGGTAGCCGCGGCGGAAGGGGCCATCGGAAAAGGGTTGGGAGGCGGCTCAGCCGGAACCAAGGCCCGGGAAGCTGCTCATCAGTTGCTCGAAGCGGTGTTGGCGGGACCAGGCCCCGCGCTCGAGCGCGCGCTGAATCAGCCGCCCTGGTCGGCTCGAGGCGAGTTCACCGCCATGCTGGATGCTCTGGCGGAGACATTGGGAGACGCAGCCCGTGGTGCGGTGGGACAGGCACCCCGTCATCAGCTGCCCCCATCGCTGTTGCGCCGCGCGGCGCCGGAGCCGATGCTGAAAGCGCTGGGGCATGTGGCCGATGCGCGAGAGGCGGCAGGAGGCAACGTCAACCCGCAGATTCTCCTGGCGGTTCTGGGCCGGGAACTGGCGGAGGTGCTGTGAAGCTCACGCACCTGGACGAGCTGGGCCGGCCTCGCATGGTGGACGTCGGCGACAAACCGGACTCCCAGCGCACCGCAACTGCGGAAGGCGCGGTGCGGATGTCGCGCGAGGCGTTCGAGCAGGTGGCGGCACAGGCGGTGGCCAAGGGAGACGTGCTCGCCATTGCCGAAGTGGCTGGAACCATGGGCGGAAAGCGGGCGGGCGAGCTGATTCCCTTGTGCCACCCGCTCGGTCTCGATCTGATCCAGGTCGAAGCTCAGTTGGAGCCGGAGCTGCCGGGAGTGCGGATCACCGCGGTGGCCAAAGTCACCGGCAAAACCGGAGTAGAGATGGAAGCGTTGACGGCGGTTGCAGTGGCGTGTCTGACGGTGTACGACATGGTGAAGGCCATCGACCGGGGTATGACTATCGAGGACGTGCGGCTGGTGAGCAAGACGGGTGGAACCCGGGGAGATTGGCGGCGGTCCGTAGGGTAAAGACGGGCTTCTCACAAAAGAAAGGGGTACCGCGTGGCGAGACCCATCGATTACGGCGAACCGAAGCCGATGACCGCGGAGCGTATCCTGCTCCGGGGTGGTGTGCTCCTGGCTGCCGCTGTGGGAATCGGCGCGCTGGGCGGCTGGAACAAGGCGGTTCGGGCCGCGAGCGATCACGCTGCGCTTCCCGACGTGGGGATCGTCGCCCGTGAGCTGGGAAGCCTGAGCGAGCAGCTCGAGGCGGCCAAAGGCGAAACCACCGTTATCAAGCTGCAGCTCGAGCGGGCCAACGCCATCCTGGACAACTCGACCCGCTATCAGATCCCCGCCGACCTCTCGGCGGCCATCTACGACATCGCCCTGAGCGAGGGAATCGACCCCTCACTGGGATATCAGCTGGTCAAGATCGAGAGTCAGTTCAACAAGAACGCGAAAAGCAACATGCGGGCATACGGCTACACCCAGCTTCAGGTGGAGACCGCCCGGTTCTACCAGCCGAATATCAAGGAGAAGGATCTCTACGATCGGGACACCAGTCTGCGGCTGGGCTTCCGGTTCCTCAACGAGCTGCTGGCCCGGTTCCATTACGACGTACATCTGGCACTGCTGGCCTACAACCGGGGACCGAAGCGGGTCGATCAGATCCTGGCGCAGGGCGGCAACCCCGCCAACGGCTACTCCGACGCGGTGCTGAAGGGCTATCGGCCGATCGGCTCCTCAGCCAGCCGTTAGGCCGGGATCTTCAGGGCCACGCCCGCCCGCAAGGTGGCGTGGTCGCTCAACCCGTTCGCTCTCCTGAGGGCCTGGATCGAGACCCCGTAACGTCTCGCCAGGCCCTCGAGCGTTTCTCCTCGCTGCACCACGTGGGTGCGCAGCTGTGCGTCCACCGCCCCGGATTGCGGAGCAATCGGACTCGCCGCGTCAGGTGACACCACCCGAAGCCTCTGGCCGATTCGGATCCGGCCGATCCCGTCGAGATTGTTCCAGCTCCGGAGCTCCCGCTGGGTTACACCGTACTCGTCGGCAATCTCCGAAATGGTCTCGCCCCGGCGCACCCGGTGGAAGCTTGAAGTGCTGGTGCCGGCCGCAATCACGCGCTCCGACATCCGGCGCGCCACCCGGGTCGAAGGAATGCCCCCGGTAGGGACCACCACGCGTTGGCCGATGCGGATCCGCCGCGGATTCAGTTTGGGATTGGCCGCGAGCAGCATGGACTGGTTCACATGATACCGCCGCGCGATGTGTCCCAGAGTCTCACCCCGCGCCATGAAGTGCTCGATGAAGGTGACTCGCTGCCGCGCCGGCAGTACCGCGTATGCCGCCACCGTGCCCTCTCCCCGCCCCGGCGGCAGGCGGATCACGGAAGCGGTGCCCGGTGGGGTGGTGAGCCGGAGATACTGGGGATTGAGCTCCCGAATGGCGGCGACGGTGGTGTCGGCCAGACGGGCGATCACGTCGAGCCCCGTCATGTCCGGGACCACGATCGAGTCGTATGCCGCAGGTTCCGCCGGAGTGACTCGAAAGCCGTAGCGTTTGGGCTGCTTGGCGATGAGGGCTGCCGCGATCAGCTTGGGGACGTAGTCCTTGGTCTCCCGGCGGAGGAGCTTGGTATCGTAGAGCCGGAAGAAGGTTGCATCGGAGTTGACCGAGTCGCTTTCCTCATCGGGCAGCCGGATGATTCCGCGCGACACCTTTCCCGAGCCCGCGTTGTAGGCGGCGGCGGCGAGATACAGCGACCCGAAGCGCCGGTTCAGATCGGCCAGATGCTTGGCCGCCGCATCGGTGGCCTTGTACGGATCGCGCCGCTCATCGACCCAGGAATCCACCCGCAGGCCGTAGCCTTTTCCGGTGCGCTTCATGAACTGCCACATGCCGACCGCTTTGGCCCGGCTGGTGGCGGTGTTGGAGAAACCACTTTCGATCAGCGCCAGATAGACCAGGTCACCCGGCAGTCCTTCTCGCTGCAGCCGCTCCCGAATCATCGTCTCGTACCGGGGGAGGCGGCTGAGCCAGATGTTCATTCGCTCCCGGCCACGGCTCTGAAAGAAGTCGAGGTAGTATTGCACCCGGTCGTGACTGTTATAGGTCGCGACATCGATATCCCAGGTCACCGCGTCGGCCGCGTTGGCTCCGCCTGGAGCCGCATCCGCCTCATCGTCTCCGCCGGCATCGTTGGCCGGGTCCTCCGGGTGGGCGTCCGCCAGCTCCTCGAGCACCGCCTCATCCGCCGCAGAGTCAGCCGCCTGCCGTCGCTCATCGTTGAGATCGGCCACCAGTAGCGCGGTGTCCCCGACCGAGCTGTCGGGAATGCCCAGGGAATCCAGCACGGTGCTGAGGGAGGTAGTGCCGCCCGCGGTTCCAGTCAGCGGGGACCCTGTCGAGTTGGGCAAAACCGGGCCAGGGCTCGCTTGCCCGCTGCAGGCAGCCATCATGCCGACGAAACCGATCCACCAATAGCGCATAGAAGGACTCCTGAGGCGCATCATCGGGGAGATGAGGCGCTTTCGGCAAGATTTCGGGGTGGCTACTGACTGCTCACCCATGTGCGACGTGCAAACCGCAGGACCGAAGGCGAACTGAGGCGGCGGGAATTGGGCGGCTAGCGCATGAACAATCGATTTCCCAGGATCCGATTGGTGGCATTCAGCACCGCGAGAGCAGCTCCGCGAGCCGTATCGTTTTCCGTGAGATAGGAGCCCACCACCCGTTGCCCGCCGCCTGGTCCTTCGCCATGGACCGCCAGCGATACGATCACCACCGTTGAATCGAAGGCCCGGACCGCCTTCACCCCCAATAGCTCGAAGCTGAGACCCCCCTGAACCGCCTGACCCAAAGCCATGACGCAGGCCTGGGCTGAACAGCGTAGCTCTCCGGCCTGTGATGCGAGCCCTTCTCCTTCCCCGGTAAACTGCTCGGAGTCCTTCCAGGTCAGCCCGACGCGAGCCCGGCATCGGCCGTTCGGCAGCCGATCCAGGGTGAACTCCGCGAAACGAAGCCGTTCCGGGAGAGGAGTAGACGGCATTCCCGTCCTTGGGGTGGGCCCGAAATCAGGGTGAGACACATGCCCCGGCAAGGCAAAGCCCATGCCATTTAGGCTAATCGAGCAGCCAGCAACTCTTCGAGATCTTTATTGGAAACGCGGTCCGCCTGCGCGAAGAGCGCGGCCTTGGACGATGACGAAATTGGATAGGTGGCCCAGACCGAGCGACGCGCCGGATCGCTGCTGCGGAAGGAGAACACTAGACTCCACTGCGATGAGTTCGGTCCCCGCTCTGCGGCGAGCGACACATTCCACATCTGCCCGGCGTGTTCCAGCACTCGCCAGGCCATCAGCTCAACTCCGGGCGAGCGCCTGAAAGCGCGCGCGAAGATCGCGCGTCACGGGACCGGCCTTGCCGCTACCGATGGTTCGGCCGTCCAGCTGACGGATCGCCACGATCTCCGTTGCAGTACCGGTGAAGAACGCCTCATCCGCGGTATAGATGTCGTAGCGATTGAGGATCGTCTCCTCGACCTTGTAGCCCGCCTGCAGCGCCAGCTCCATCACGGCGTCGCGGGTCACTCCCTTGAGCAGGCCGGCATATGGGGGCGGGGTGCGCAGCTCTCCTTTTTTCACTACGAAAATGTTCTGCCCCGATCCCTCGGCCACGGCACCCGAGCTGTCGAGCATGATCACCTCGTCGGCGCCGGCGCTGATGCCTTCCATCTTGGCGAGGATGTGCGGCAGATAGTTGAGCGATTTGACCCGGGGCGACAACGACTCCCGCTGCGGAATGGGCGTGCCCGCGGTGATGACCGTGAGGCCGGCCTCGTAGATGTGCTCCGGCCACAGCTTGATCGTGTCGACAATGATCATGACCGTGGGTCTGGGGCACTTGCGGGGATCGAGCCCCAGATCGCCCACACCACGGGTGACCACGTGGCGAATGTACGCCTCCGCGATGCCCGAGCGGCGAGCCGCTTCCTCGGTGATGCTGGCCAGCTCGTCTCGGGAATACGGAATGGTGATCAGGATGGCCTTGGCCGAATCGTACAACCGCTCCAGGTGTTCCTGCAGGCGAAAGATCTTGCCACCGTACACCCGGATTCCCTCGAAGACCCCGTCGCCATAGAGCAGCCCATGGTCGTAGACCGAGACCATGGCTGTGTTTCGGTCGCACCACTTGCCATCCAGCCAGATGACTGGCGTGCCGGTGCTCTGATTGGCTGGGGACATGGCTGGCTTGGCGCTGACGGTCATCAGGGCAATGTAAGAGGCCGGAGGCCAGTCGCCAGTCCTCAGACGTCAGTTGTCAGGCGCCAGTCCTCAGACATCAGTCCTCAGACGTTAGCAGCACGGATCACCTCATCCCGAGTGAGACGAGGGATCTATTCCGCTGACCCTCGGAGCTGGCGGAGCAGCTCCTCGCCGTGCACGGAATGAGCTGCGGTTCGCGCCCCAGCACCTCTTACTCGTAACTCGTAACTCGTAACTCGCGACTCGTGACTCGCGACTCGTGACTCGCGACTCGTCTAATGCGCATCTACCTGACTAGCCCGGCCCCGCGGCTTCCGCAGCAGGAGAATCGCCGGCGAGACCGCGACGAACGTGAGCAGCAGCAGCATCCAGGCGTCGTTGTAGCTCAGCATCGAAGCCTGCCGCATGGTCTGCTGATCCAGCAGCGCCAGAGCTCCGCGCTGCGCCGCCTCCGGACTGTATCCGTGACTCAGCAGATTCGCGGTCAGCATTCTGAGCCGTTCGTCGACCAGCGGATTTCCCGGATATACGTTGGCCAGCAGATCGACCCGGTGCATCTGGATGTGCACAGTGACGTAGTTGACCAGGATGGCGATGCCGAAGGATCCACCCAGCTGGCGGGAGAGGTTGATCAATCCGGAGGCTTGCTGCGCCTCACTCGGCTTGAGGCTGGCATAAGCCACGTTGTTGATCGGCGTGAACAGAAAGCCGAGGCCGAGGCCGCGTACGATCAGAGCCAGACGCACGTCCGACTCTCCCGCCGCGGTGGTAAGATGTCCCAGGTCCCACATCGAGACCACGAAGAGGACTACCCCGATGCCGATGAGCACCCGGGGATCCACCAGCGGTTTGGCCCCAT
>DASUVR010000250.1:0-3148 GCA_036378855.1 Gemmatimonadales bacterium
GTGGCAAACCGCTCCCGCCTGGAGCAGATGTTCGCCGCCATCGTGGATCCCACGTCGGTTGCGGCGATAGTCATGGAGCTACAGCTCGGAGAGGGCGGATTCGTTCCGGCACCCAAGGAGTACGTGCGCGAGCTGGCCGCGTTCGCCCGGGACCACGGTATCCTGTTCATCGCCGACGAAATCCAGACCGGATTCGGCCGAACCGGAAAGCTGTTTGCCAGCGAGCACTACGGCCTGGTACCCGACATCATCGTCACCGCCAAATCGCTGGCGGGCGGGTTTCCCCTGGCGGCGGTCACTGGCCGCGCCGAGGTGATGGATGCGCCGCAGGTGGGCGGGCTGGGAGGAACGTATGGTGGCAATCCTCTGGCGTGTGCCGCTGCCCTCGCCGTTATCGACGCGATGGAAGTCGAGGAGCTGCCTGTCCGCGCCGTGCGGATGGGAGAACAGATCCGTTCGCGGTTTTGCCAGTGGGCCACCGAGCATGAGGCTATCGGAGATGTGCGAGGCCTGGGCGCGATGATGGCGTTAGAGTTGGTCCGGGATCGTGGAAGCAAGACTCCCAACCCGGAGCTGACCCAGGCCGTACTCTCGGCAGCGATGAGGCGCGGGCTCATCCTCCTGGCGGCAGGCACGTATGGCAACGTCATCAGGCTTCTGGCCCCGCTTACCACGTCTGAGTCAGTGCTGGAGGAAGGTCTCGACGTTCTGGAGCAGTCCCTGAAAGCCTCTGTGTCGTGAGCAGGGCGGGATCGAACCAACCTGTCGTTCAGTTCATCCGCGTTTCCAAGAGCTTTGGCGACGTCAAAGCAGTAGACGACGTCTCCTTCGAGGTATACCCGGGTGAGTTCTTCGCCCTGCTGGGCCCCTCCGGCTGCGGAAAGACCACAACCTTGCGACTGCTTGCCGGGCTGGAGCAACCCGACGCGGGGAGCGGGGAGGTCCGGCTTCTGGGGCAGACGGTCAATCAAACTCGGCCGTATGAACGACCTCTCTCCATGGTGTTTCAGAATTACGCCCTATTTCCTCATCTCTCGGTGGCGAGAAACGTGGCCTTCGGTCTGGAGCAGCGAAAAACCCCCAGAGCGGAGGTCCATCAGAGGGTGCGGCGGGCGCTCGAGATGGTCCGGCTCGATCCCGACCGGTTCGGGACACGAATGCCGAGCCAGCTGTCTGGGGGCCAGCGACAGCGAGTTGCGCTGGCTCGAGCACTGGTCCTGGAGCCGGCAGTTCTGTTGCTGGACGAGCCCCTGGGAGCGATCGATCTCAAGCTCAGGAAGGAAATGCAGCTGGAGCTCAAAGCCCTGAACCGGCAGCTGGGGACCACCTTCGTATATGTCACCCACGATCAGGAGGAAGCCCTCACCATGTCAGATCGGATCGGCGTCATGGGAAACGCCCGCCTCGCTCAGCTGGGCACGCCGGCCGAGATCTACGAGAACCCACGCACCGCGTTCGTCGCCACGTTCATAGGCGAATCCAATTTCTTCCAGGGTCGAGCGACCAAAAACACCCATGGAGGTTGGACCGCTCGCGGACCCGGCGTGTCATTCAGGGTACCGGATAAGGCGCGACTGGAAGACGGGGCGGCGGTTCACATCGCCGTTCGACCGGAGTGGATGGATATCTGCCGCCCGGCTGAGGTGCCCCCGACCGAAAATGCCGTGATCGGCACCATCGGTGACATCATCTATCTGGGCGAGACGATCCACGTCGTGGTGTCCGTTCCGGAGGTGGGAAACGTGAAGGTGGCGGTCCGGAATGAAGGCCAGCTGCTCAAGCCAATTGCCTGGAAGCGAGGAGAAACCGTCGCCGTGGTCTGGCTCCCGGAAGAATGCCAGATCCTGGAGGGGTAGTGGGGGAGCCCCGGGCGCGCAGGGTATTTCGCTGGCTCACGTACCCCAGGATCCAAGCCTGGATTCTGCTCGGGCCGGGAATGCTCTGGCTGATCGTTTTCTTTTCGGTACCCCTTTTGATCATGCTGACATACAGCTTCATGCCCCGGGGGATCTACGGTGGCGTGGACCGTGGCTTTACTCTCGAGCACTACGCTCGCTTCTTCGATCCGCTCTACCTCGATGTCTTACGGCGAACTTTCCTTTGGTCGCTGGCCTGCACGGTCATCTGCCTGGGACTGGGTTACCCGGTTGCATATCTGATTGCTCGGTCGGGGCGATGGCGGCACTGGTTGCTTCTCTTGGTGGTGCTGCCGTTCTGGACCAGCTTCCTGGTCCGAACCTTCGCCATGATCTTTCTGCTGAGGGACACCGGCCTCATCAATAATTGGCTGCTGCGGCTGGGCCTGGCTCGCGAGCCACTGACCATTTTGTACACGCCAACGGCTGTCATGCTGGGGCTGGTCTATGGGTTCCTTCCCTTCATGATTCTGCCGATCTACGCGTCACTCGAAAAGCTCGATTCCTCTCTGCTCGAAGCCGCGGAGGTTCTGGGGGCCCAGCCTTCGGCCCGGTTCTGGCGGGTGACCCTCCCTCTCTCCATGCCGGGCGTCATTGCCGGCTCGCTGCTGGTTTTCATCCCAGCCCTGGGCTCATTTCTCACGCCGGATTTGCTCGGCGGTGCAAAGCAGATGATGATCGGCAATCTGGTACAGAACCAGTTTTCCGCTGCCCGAAACTGGCCGTTCGGGTCGGCGGCGTCGTTCATCGTGATGGCGTTGGTTCTGATGGCGCTGCTGATCTATCTCCGGACACAAGGCCGGGAGTCTGCCGGCACCCTGCCATGAACCGACGGGTGCCCGGATGGCTTCTGGTTGTAAGCGGGGTGGTGTACGCCTTCCTTCACCTGCCGCTCCTGATCCTGATCGCCTTCTCCTTCAATGATTCGAAGTTCTCGGTGGAATGGGAGGGCTTCACCTTTCGCTGGTATCATCGCCTGCTGGAGCGGCCCGAGATCCTCCATGGTCTCAAGCTGAGCCTGCTGGTAGGCGTGACGGCAACGCTGATCGCCACGTTTCTGGGAACGTTGCTGGCCCTGGCACTGGGGCGGCACCGGTTTCCCGGTCGCCGGGGAATTCAAGCCTTTCTCTATCTCCCTATCGTTACCCCCGAAATCGTGGTCGGGATCTCCTTATTGATCCTCTTCGTTCTGCTTCACCTTCCACTCGGATTCGCCACCATCACCATCGCTC
>DASUVR010000251.1:0-6719 GCA_036378855.1 Gemmatimonadales bacterium
AGCCGCAGGATTTCACCCCCTACTTATCAGGCCGCCTACGCGCCCTTTACGCCCAGTGATTCCGGACAACGCTCGCACCCTCCGTATTACCGCGGCTGCTGGCACGGAGTTAGCCGGTGCTTCCTTTGGAGGTACCGTCACCCGCCTTGCGGCGTATTCGTCCCTCCCGACAGTGGTTTACAATCCGAAGACCTTCATCCCACACGCGGCGTCGCTGCGTCAGACTTTCGTCCATTGCGCAATATTCCCCACTGCTGCCTCCCGTAGGAGTCTGGGCCGTGTCTCAGTCCCAATGTGGCTGGCCATCCTCTCAGACCAGCTACCCGTCGTTGCCTTGGTAGGCCGTTACCCCACCAACTAGCTGATAGGCCGCGAGGCACTCCATCGGCGCATTGCTGCTTTCACCATTCAGGGATGTCCCCGAATGGTCGTACGCGGTATTACCCGGCCGTTGGGCCGGCTATCCCCCGCCGAAGGTCATGTTCCTCACGTGTTACGCACCCGTCCGCCACTGAACCGAAGTTGCCCCCGGTCCCGTTCGACTTGCATGTGTTAGGCACGCCGCCAGCGTTCGTCCTGAGCCAGGATCAAACTCTCCAATGAGTTCGAACAGCTCTTCACGAACGACATGGTTTGTCGTCCGAATCACAAAATCAGAGTTAAACCCTCTCCGAACGGCCTCTGTGTCCGCTCAGATCGATGGGTCCGCACTCCATCACTTCTCGCTTACATCACTTGTCAAAGAGCATTGAACCAACCGGCGTACCACTTTTGCCGGTAGCCCGTAATAATAACTATCCGCAGGGGCTGAGTCAAGGATAAGCATCGAAGAACGAACGATTTCGCCTGCGCTGCCGGCCTGAATTGTTGGCCCGGTACCTTGCGGAAGCCCGATAATCTGCCGAAGTCTGTCGGGGATGTCAACGGCGGGAGCTTTCTCCTACCGCCATCATGATCCTCAACCTCGGGCCCTACTCAACAGCGGAAGCACTCAACCGGTTCCCACCTGAGCCACTTACCGGCTGAGGGAGAGCAACACTAGTTATGCCCACGAGCGCACGCAAGACTCAACTGGGGCTGATCTCCTGAGCCCGCTCCAGGCCTCGACGAAAGAGAATCGGGCCCACCGACTCGTTGAAGGCGATCACCCCGACGGTTACCGACTGCATGGCCAGTCCCACCCCGGACAGCCGGTCTGCCACGATGGCCGCCAGACCGAGCGCCACGCCCGCCTGCGACACCAATCCGGTCCAGCCATAGCGCACCACCGCCGTCTCCGCCTCCGCCAGACGACCAGCCAAAGTGGTCGCTCCCCAAATAGCCCCCATCCGCGCCAGCGCGATCAGAAGGACCAGCGGCCAGACCGCCGCGAACTCCTGGAGGCGCAGTTCGGCTCCCGCCATGGCGAAAAAGATGACAAACACCGGCACTGCCGTCTGATGAAGGGCCTGTACCAGAGGCTCCGCGCGAACCGGCGCCACATTCTCGACCAGAAATCCTGCCACGAGGAGACTGAGGAGGAGCTCGAAATGGAGGGCCTGGGCGGCGGCGGCCGTAGCAAATACTACGAGCACCGCGAAGAGCACCAGCTCGCGTTTCACCAGCCGGAGGTAGAGACTCACCACGGCTCCCACAAAGATGCCGGCGCCAATCGAGCCCATGACCTCGAGCAGAAGCCGGGTGAGGGCCTCTGCCGCGCCGGACACTGTTCCAGTCAGGCTGCCACGGGCAAGGCTGAATGCCCCGGTGAACAGCAGGATGACCAACACGTCAGCCATGAGCACGACACCCAGGGTGGTCTTGGCCAACGGTCCCGAAGCACGGGTTTCGGTTAGCATGGCCAGGGTAACCATTGGAGAGTTGACGGTCAGGAGCGTGGCAAAGAGCAGCGCCACGAAAAACAACGGCCCCTGACTCAGACCCGAGAGGAACGGCATCCAGGACCTGGCAAGAAGGGTCGTCCCGAGCAGTACCCCCAGCACGAGCGACGCCTGCAGAGCGAGTATCGTGACTACGATCCGATGTCGAGCCCGGAGATCCGCGATTCGAAGCTCGGCACCGGCAAGGAGACCGATCAGACCAACGGCCAGCCGTTTCATCATTGCGAGGTCCTCCAGGACCCCGGCCGGCACGATACGGGTGACCGAAGGCCCCAGGACCAGCCCGGCGATCAGGTATCCAACGAGTCGGGGCAGCTTAAGGTCGTGGGCCAGGGCACCGAACGTGTCGGCGGTGAGCAGCAGAATCCCAAACAGGAACAGGGACCGGGGTGCGATCACCCCCTCTGTGGGCACCCTCAGCGGCTCCAGCAGCACCGCACCACCCACCAGCAGAAGCAGAACCATCAGGCGGCGAATCACTTTGTAACTGACTCCGCTCCGGTCTGACCTGCTACTGCCCAGGCTTCCCGTCCGGCAACGATTTCGAAGAGCAGCACCGAGACCAGCGCCGCGGTGAGCACCACGTCGGAATTGAGCTCAGGATGGACCTGGGCGTAATTGATGGCCAGCGCCACGGCCAGTCCTCCCTGGGCGAGGAGTGCCCGGCCAAACCGAGGAGTGCGGACTGGGCCCAGGCGAGTCCCTGCGACCCAGCCGCCGGCCACTCGGGCAGCCAGTCTCACCAGGACAAAGACAGGGGCGATGAAAAGCAGCTCTCGGGATCCGGGGCTCCAGGCCGCGCCGGCAAAAATCAGCAGAGCCAGATAGACTGGCCGCTCGGTGGCGCGAAGCAGCCCTGCGACGTCACCGTGAGCGCCTCCGGTGTTCGCCAGGATGAAGCCGAGAATCAGGTTGGTGAAGATCGGGGAAAGATTGAGGTAGTAGCTGGCGCCACTGGCAATGACGATGGCTCCTGCCAAAGCAACAAACAGCCGACTGTTACCCTCGGCCTCCTCCCGCCGGTTGGGCGGCCCCAGAAAGAGATGAAAGAGGATGCCACAGGCCAGACCCAGTGCCAGGTTGATGACGGCCCACTCGGTTGCGGTAGGAGGCCGAACCGAGGGTGCGACCTGCCCTTGATGGTAGACTGCCAAGATCAGCCCGAAGCCCGCGACCGCCACTAGGGCATCGATCCGCGCCGTCAGTTGAAGGATTGGGAGGAGGGGGGAGCCGCCGGTTCTTCGGGTGAGAACGTCTACCGCAGCGGGGGAGCTCAAGGTGGCCACGGAGGCCAGGCTGACAGCCTGGACCGACGCCTGGGCTCCCGGGTAGCCGAGGATGTGAAAGAGCAGGAGCAGAACGAGCAGGGCAAGAAGGAAAGTACTGAATGCCTCAGTGAAGCCAGCCCGCAGATGTTCTGCCGGTATCAGGGCCATGCTGGGGATCCTGAAGTAGGTGCCCAGCAGCATTCCCAGCCAGCCCAGTCCGAGGCTCACGATGGGTGTGAGATCCTGAACCTGCGCAGCCCCGAGTAAACCGGTGACCCGGGGGCCCAGCAGAAAACCAATGATGACGTATTCTGCCCCACCAACGTACCCGAAGCGGTCGCGGAGGCGATTGAAGACCAGATATGCCAGAAGGTACCCGACCGCGATGACCGCCAGCGCGGCCAGGGTGGTTTGCATCCATCATGCTACCTGCGCTCAGGCAGGCGAGCTAGATGGTGACGCAGAACACGGTTCCATCTTAGACGCGATCCTTACGTTGGCCTCTGTTACGCTAGACTCGCATACTCCGGCCAGTACTCTCGACGATCGCTGCCCTACCGCCCCGGCATACGCAAGGAGACCAACATGGCAAAGCTCAACTCCCTGGACGACCTTCTGGTTCACGAGCTGCAGGACATTTACAACGCGGAAAATCAGATCCTCAAAGCGCTGCCCAAGATGATTAAGGCGGCATCCCATCCAGAACTGCAGAGCGCCTTCGAAGAACATCTGGAGCAGACCGAAGGACAGGTCGAGCGGCTGGATCAGGTGTTCAAGCTTCTTGGGGTTCCGGCCAAGGGAAAGAAGTGCGAAGGAATGGCCGGACTTCTTGAAGAGGGAAAGAAAGTCATGGAAGAAGATGCCGAGCCATCAGTGATGGATGCAGCTCTGATTTCCGCGGCACAGAAAGTCGAGCACTATGAGATCGCCAGCTACGGCTGCCTTTGCACTTATGCCGAGATGCTGGGCTACGATCAGGTGCACGACCTGCTGGGTCAGAACCTCGAGGAAGAGGAAGTCACCGACGAGAAGCTGACCGAGCTCGCCGAAAGCGTCATCAACATTGAAGCCGAAGAGGCGGAGGACGCGGAAGAGGAAGCCTCCCGGTGAGCCCTGAGGTCGATAGAGCCACTAAAGCTGACAGCGTGGACGCTGTGGCGTCCACGCTGAATCAGCTGATCCAGACGTGCAAGGATGGGGTGAACGGATTCAAGGTTGCGGCCGAGTCGGTCGACGACGCCAATCTTCAGCATTTGCTGGAGAGCTATTCGCAGCAGCGCAGTGAGTTCGCCGCCGAGCTCGAGGCCGAGGTCGAGCGTCTCCACCAGTCTTCCGCCAAGGCGGGGCACGTTGCAGCCGTTTTGCATCGGGGATGGATCGATATGAAATCCCTTGCTACGGGGCGAGACGAAGCTGCAATCATCGCCGAGTGTGAGCGGGGAGAGGATGTGGCGGTAAAGGCGTACGAGCAAGGGCTGGGCTCAGGGCTTCCGGCCGACCTTCGAGCCCTGGTTGAACGGCAATTTTCGAAAGTCAAAGAGGCTCACGACCAGATCCGGTCATTGGAGCAGATCCACAGCCGCCATCGTTAGGCCACCCGCCGAAACCTCGCCTCTTCAGGATCCCGTCTGGGATGTCCTCGGGTGACGGATGCGCCCGGCAGGATTCGAACCTGCGACCCACAGCTTAGAAGGCTGTTGCTCTATCCAACTGAGCTACGGGCGCGTATTCCTTAGCGATAACCCCCCTAAACTCCGCCATTGGCCGCCCCCCACTCCGGTTGCCTTTGGCGGCCGGTCCCTCGCTGGGACTGGATTTTCCAGCCATGACCTAGAATCTTGCAGTACCCCCGGAAATTGACTGGCCCCTACGACCGGTTCCCAGCTCGAGGACTCAATGAAAAGCGTCTCTCCCGTTGTATACAAAATTCGGGCTGGTCTGGCGGAGTATTTCGAGCTGTTCATGACCACGACCGGGGTGCTGTTGGCCATCATTATCACCTTGAGCGAGCTCTCCCGCGGTGAGCAAGGGATGGCGCTGATCTTTCTGATCTGGCTCCAGGGCTTCATCCTCTGGGCCGTCCACCGCCACTGCGTCCTGCGAAATCGGGCTCTGATTCAGAAGATGCGGCTCATGGTCCAGGACCGGGTCAATAACCGGTTGACCGTCTGGCTCAGTCTCACCGACGTACAGGCCCGCATCGCCGCGGAGGCCGGCCGGGAAGACCGGGAATCTGTGTCGCTGGCCGCTGCCCGGGCCGTGTCGCTGGAGCTGGAGAAGCTCTCAGTCGAATCACTCCGCACCTGGGAGCGGCGCAACGCCCGCTTCCTCTACTCTCGCCTCCTCTAGTCTGCGGACGTGCCTCCGGGCCGCAGGCACGGCATCCGGAGATCAGATACTCCTCACATCGGGGCGCCGGGATTCGAACCCGGGACCTCCTGCTCCCAAAGCAGGCGCGCTACCGGACTGCGCCACACCCCGCACAGGCTGCTGCAAAATAGCCGCACTACGACGTCGGGACGGTAGTCTTCAACGCCTGAAGGAAGGCTCTTAGGGCACGGCCCCGGTGGCTGACCGCATCCTTCTCCTCGGCTGACGCATCGCCAAAAGTCTTTCCCAGCTCATCGCTGAAGAACAGCGGATCATACCCGAAGCCGCCGGAGCCCTGAGGCGCCTCCAGAATGCGCCCGGTGCAATCGCCATAGCACACGAGAGGGACAGCGCCGGCCGAGCGGAGAAATACCAGGACGCAGCGATAGCGCGCCACCCGCTGGGCGTCGGAAAGACCGGCCAGGCGTCGGAGCAGCTCGGCGTTATTGACCGCGTCGATTTCCAGCGGCGTGCCAGAAGTTCCAGCCCATCGTTTCGATCGGACGCCGGGCGCTCCTCCCAAGGCGAATACCTCCAGTCCTGAATCGTCGGCCAGGGTAGGCAATGAGCTCAGCCGGACAAAGTACTCCGCCTTCCGGCGAGCATTCCCCTCGAAGGTGTCGGCGGCTTCGAGCGCATCGTCTTCGGTCGACTCGCGAAGCCAGATATCCTCAGGGAAGACCACCTGGAGCCCTCCCGGTATCAGGATCCGACGAATCTCCTGCTGCTTCCCAGGGCTTCGCGTGGCCGCGAGGATTTTCACCGACTGAGAACTTTCCGTTGGGCCTGAAACAGCTCGGCGATACCCCCTTGGGCAACGTTCAGCAGAGTTTCCAACTGGGCCCGGCTGAAGGTGGCGTGCTCTCCGGTCCCCTGCACTTCCACGAATTCAGTGGGCTCCAACATGACGATATTCGCGTCCACCCCGGCATCCTTATCCTCCGCATACGCCAGGTCCAGCCGGATCTCCCCCTCGATGAGGCCGACCGAAACAGCAGCCACCAGCTTGCCGAAGGGTGAAGGCTGCCCGGTTCGTTCCGCCAACCAGGCGCACGCGTCGGCCAACGCCACGCAGCCGCCAGTGATAGAGGCGGTGCGCGTTCCACCATCCGCCTGGAGCACGTCACAATCCACCCGGATGGTGAACTCGCCAAAGCTCATGGTAGACATGGCTGCGCGGAGGGAGCGTCCGATCAGCCGC
>DASUVR010000252.1:0-5579 GCA_036378855.1 Gemmatimonadales bacterium
CTGATCGAAACGGTCCTGTTTCCCGATGTGTATCGGAAGCGCAGTCACGTGCTGTTCGATCAGGGGCCGTTCATATTCCGGGGGAAGGTAGAGGAAGAATTCGGGGCCGTCACCCTGACGATAACCCATCTCGACCGGCTGGATCGCTCGCTCCGGCCTAGGGAGTCGAGTCCGAGCGGGCGTCAAAGATCATCGATCCCTCCTGGGCAAAAGGAACCTTCCTCTTCCCGATAGGAGTCTGAAAGATGGCCTGGCCTCGCACGGCAAAGGTATGCGTTCCGTGGCCCAGATTGCGCAACCGCTCCGGTGTGGCCTCCTGGCCCAAGGAGATTGGCAGAGCGATGGTCGAAACCGTATCCATCGCCATCGGTACGGTGCTGTCGCGCTGGGTCTGGCCCACGGCCATGCCGTCGAGACGGAGGGACAGCTCCACCCGCTCGCTCGACAGCGGATAGTCATTGGTATTCTTCATCGCCAGGGCAACCGTGACCGGAGACCGGGCTGGTCCCGACCCCAGCTCCAGGCTAATCTGCGACACCGTGACTACCGGGTCCTCGTAGAGCCAGAGACCCAATGGAGTGCAGCTGCCCAGCAGGAGTCCCCAACCAAGCCGCCATGTCAGCGATCTCACCGAACATTGTTGCACGCGTTGCCCTTTCCCTGGGCGTAGCTGCGGCGTTGAATGCCTGTAGCTCGTCATCCGAGCCGTCCATACCTCAGGGCACGGGAGCGCGGCTGCAGCAGATCGCGTCCGGATTGAGCTCACCGCTGTACCTGACCAGTCCCCCTGGCGACCTGACCCGTCTGTTCGTGGTGGAGCAAACCGGGGGCATCCGCCTGATAAAGGATGGCAGCCTGCTGCCTACTCCATTTCTGGACCTGAGTGGCCGGATTTCGGCCGGCGGTGAGCAAGGCCTCCTGGGATTGGCATTCTATCCGGACTACGCCACCAGTGGCCGGTTCGTGGTGCACTATACGGACCCTGCCGGAGACACGCATCTCTCCATCTTTCAGGTCTCGGCCGATCCCGATATCGCCGATCCGGCCAGCGAGCGGGTGATTCTGACCGCAGACCAGCCCTATGCCAATCACAATGGAGGCCAGCTGCTGTTTGGACCAGACGGCTTCCTCTATTTCGGCTTGGGCGATGGAGGTGCCGCGAACGATCCCGAGGGCAGAGGCCAGAACCTCTCAGAACTGCTGGGATCTATTCTGAGGGTAGACGTTCAAAGTGGAACATCTTACACCGTACCGGGCGACAATCCCTTCGTGGGCCAGGCCGGCGTACAGCCTGAAGTCTGGAGCTATGGACTGCGGAATCCCTGGCGCTTCAGCTTCGATCGGACAACGGGCGATCTCTACATCGCGGATGTCGGCCAGGACCGCTATGAGGAAATTGACGTGGCACCCGGCGGTGCCAGTCCCGGGAAGGGTATCAACTATGGCTGGAACATCATGGAGGGCGCCCACTGCCTGAGCGGGGAACAGTGCGACCAGACCGGCCTCACCCTTCCCACCTTTGAGTACGGCCACGACCAAGGATGCTCGATCGCCGGAGGATACGTCTACCGGGGCAGCGCTATTCCCGCTCTGCAAGGTCTCTACTTCTTCGGCGACTACTGCCAGGGCTGGGTCAGGAGTATCAGGTACACCGGGGGTGAGGCCACCGAGCTCACGGACTGGCCTACCCTGAGACCGGGCGGCTCGGTCCTCAGCTTTGGAGAGGATGCTGCAGGAGAGCTCTATGTGCTCAGCTCGTCCGGGGGCGTGTTCAAGCTGATCCCCGCCCAATAGAATGCATGGGAAGCGCGGCTGAGCCTTCCACCCAGGCTGTCTTCGAGCGGCTCAGGTCGCACATTCCAGCAACGGTACGGTTCGGAACTTCCACCTGGAACTATCCGGGATGGCAAGGCCTGGTGTACCACCAGGATTATGGCCCTAAAGGCGCCGCGGCTCGAATGCTCAAGGAGTACGCCGCCTTTCCTTTATTCGGAACCGTTGGCGTTGATTCGAGCTACTATGGGCCACCTACTGAAGCAGTTCTGACGAGCTACGCCGATAATCTTCCTCCGGGCTTTCCCTGCATCAGCAAGGTTTGGGGTCAACTCACCATCCATACCTTCACCAAGGCTCAGGACCCCGATCGCGCAGGAAAGCGCAACCCTGATTTTCTCAACCCCGAACTTTTCGTCGAAGAGATCTACCAGCCTTACCGCCGCTACTTTCCCCGGAACACCGGTCCGTTCGTTTTCGAGTTTCAGACCATCGCAAAGTTTACCGGCGTGGACGCCGAATCTTTTGCCGACCGGTTGGATCAGTTCTTCTCCGAACTCCCCCGCGATGCCGAATACGCGGTTGAGATCCGGAATGAAGAGTTCCTCACCCCCATGTACTTCGCGGTACTACGTGAGCATGGTGTGGCTCACCTGTTCAACTCCTGGACCAGGATGCCGCCGATTGGCCATCAGCTCGACCTGCCCAACTCGATAACCGGCCCATTCATTCTTGCCCGGGCCCTGCTCCGCCCGGGCCGGACCTATAATGAGGCGGTCGACGCGTTCGCGCCTTACGACCGGATACGAGAGCCCAATCCCAAGCTTCGACGGGACCTCGTTCGCCTGGTGGAGACCGCGGTGCAGACCAAGATTCCAGCCTATCTGCTGGTCAATAATCGGGCGGAGGGGAGTGCCCCGTTGACCATCGCCGCGGTGGCCGAGCTACTCAAGCCGGAAGTCTGACCTCTACCGACCAGGCACGCTCTTCACCCGGCTCCAGTACCTGCGCGGTCTTCCAGTTGTTCACCGCAACGTCCAGCCGGTCAGGCGCGCCGATGCACGGTTCCAGACCCAGGTTGTAGTAGGGCTGCCGGCCTCGCGGCGCCCAGCCTCGGCAGTTGATCCAGACCCCCACCTGCGGCACCTCCGCTGCGCGTACAATCATCTCGAGCCGCTCGCCTTTTCGCGGGTCGGTCAGAGCGAGCGTACTCTCACCAGTCAGATCGCCAAAACACTTGATTGCCCAGGCGCCAGTCTCGGGAAAGGTGAATCGATCGCTATACCCTCCAATGGCCCCGGGCCAGCTGACGACATCGCTCTCGCTCAGGTCGTCGCGACCGTGCACGGCGTCGAGCTTCACCTGGGTTACTCCCGATAGGGTCAACTCAGACCCGGGTTGCACATTGAGGAGGGGATGTGAGGACCAGATCCAGGGAAACGGCGTGTCCCCCCGGTTGAAGACGCGATAGCGGAAGCGTACCACCGGATCCTGGGGATCCAGGGTAATCTCCCGTTGAAAGTCATAGGGAAAGGCGCTCCCCGGAGCTGAGCCGGTCAGCGTGGTTCCTTCGGCATGATCGTACACCGAGCTGGACCAGGGAACGCTCCACAGCTCGCCGTGATCAGGCAGGGGTGGTGTGTCTGCCGCTGCTCCCGGAACCGGACAGGCACCTACGGTGGGAAAGCATTCGTCCCAGCCGCCACTGTCGGCAGCCTCCACATACGACGTCCCCGGTTCCGGGAGCGCGAGCGGAATCTGATCGCTGCGCCACAGCCATTCGCGGCCGTTCAGGCGCCGCAGGTTGGTGAGCTTCATGCCGATCGCCGGAACGGCGACAACTTCCAGCTCGGCGGATCGGAGAGCGACAGCCGGAAAGCCGGAGACCTTAGTTTGGCGGAATGACATGCCCGAAGGCCCGCACCGGCCAGCTGCCGAACCGAACGACTTTTGCGGGTACCGCAGAAAACCGAAAACCGGCGGGAGGAAGGCTCTGGAGATTACACAGGTGCTCCACGATGAGAACACCGGAGCCGAGCAGGATGGAGTGGACCGGCCGGCTCTGGTCTGCGATATCGTCGATGTTCAGCGAATCGATACCGACCAGCACCACCCCGCTGTCTCGCAGAAGCTCGGCAGCGTCACCAGTAAGAAAGGGGTGTCCTGACAGATATTGGTCGGTTCGCCAGTGCCGGTCCCAGCCGGTACACACCAGCACTGCCCTACCCTTCAGATCCATTCCCCGAAATGCACCGGCGGAAATTGACCGCCCACTCCCGGAAGCCACCCGCACCACCACCGCGTCCAGGTTGGCTATGCACTCCAGCGGAAGCTGCGCCAGGTCCGCACCGTCGGCGTAGCGATGGAAGGGAGCATCGAGATAGGTACCGGTGTTCGCCACCATCTCGATCTTGTTGATCTGAAATTCGACCCCGGCAGCATAGTGACTGCGCGACGCTTCCCGGCTGAGGTAGTCACATATCAGCGGCCCGGGCAAGCCGGGATAGGTCACCATGCCGTGCTCGATCTCGTGGCTTACGTCTATGAAGTTTCCCCGTTTCCCTCTGTCCCCACTGACCCACTTACTCACCCAGCTCCACCCCTGCGACCGTGCAGATTCTTACGATGGTTTCCCCCACCTTGTTGTTCGGGGTCGAGGCGCCGGCGGTGATCCCAATAGTACGAGCGGAACCTAGCCAATTATCGCTGCTGGCCTCGGCCTTGGTCCCGATGGGTTGGTAGCGAATCATTCCGGTGGATACGTCGACGGCTTCGGCGTCCTCGATGTGAAAGGTGGGGACGCCATGCTGATGCACCAGTGCCGCAAGATGACACGTGTTGCTGGAGTTGTACCCGCCTACCACGATCATGAGATCGAGCGGTTCCTGAAGCAGAGCCAGGACCGCATCCTGCCGTTCCTGGGTCGCCGAGCAGATTGTGTCGAAGGAGCGGAAGTGCTCCTCCAGCGCGTCGACTCCATAGCGCCGGACGACACTTTGCTTCACCTCCTCGGCGATGGCGAGTGACTCACCCGACAGCATTGTGGTCTGATTGGCCACACCTATGCGGCTCAAATCGCGCTCGAAGTCGAACCCGGGCGAGACGGCCCGGGCAAAGCGGGCCTTGAGCGAGTCGATGTCGCCGGCACCCTCGATGTGATCGCAGATCATGCGCGCTTCGTTCATGTCGAATACCACGAGATAACGGCCCTGCGGGTATTTCATGACCTGGCTCGCCGTGGCCTTGGTCTCCTCGTGATAGTGCTTGCCATGGATAAGCGCGGTATAACCGTCCCGGGCGTAGCTCTCGACCCGCTTCCACACGTTCAGCACCGATCCACAGGTGGTGTCGACCAGCACGCAGCCTATGCCGCGAAGCCGCTCGAAGTCGCCAATGGTGACGCCGAACGCCGGCATAATCACCACGTCGTTTGGGCTCACCTCGGAGAAGTCGAACTCGCCCTGCGCTTTCTGGGTGAGCAGGGTAATGCCCATGGCACGGAGCTTCTCATTGACATGGGGATTGTGAATGATCTCGCCGACCAGAAAGAGCCGCCGGTCGGGAAACTTGGTCCGGCTTTCGTAGGCGTATTCCACTGCGCGGTCCACGCCGTAGCAGAAGCCGAACTCCCGGGCCAGCCGAAAGGTGAGATGCCCCGCAGTAAGAGCGTAGCCGTTGTTCTTGAGCGCATCGACCACGGCACTGTGGTAGTCAGCCGTCAGCCGACCGGCGATTTCGCTCTTGAGGCCGAATCCTTTGCGGAAGTAGGTCTGCTCCATGCCGTCAATGTACACTGGAGTCTGGAG
>DASUVR010000253.1:0-57872 GCA_036378855.1 Gemmatimonadales bacterium
GTCTACCAGTTCATCCCGGGCCGATCCCATGAGCTCGTCTTCCTGCTGCGTGCCGGGCAGCAACAAGCCTAAAGCCAGGCCGACGATCGCCGCACCGATCCCGATGGCCAGTGGGTTCTCCTCAGCCGCGTGCTCGAGATTGGTCTTGATCCGCTGAGTCTTACGGCGGGCCTGACCGCTGATCTCGTCGATACGCTCACCCGCGCGGTCCTTGAGCTCTCCGGCCCGCTCGGCTACTTCGCCGGCCGACTCCTTCACACCACTTACTGCGCCGCTGATCTTGCCACTCACACCGGAGCCACTCTGCCAGTGCCGGCCCTGACGACGCTCCGGGCCGGTATAGGCGTAGCGCGCCATCCGGTCTCCCGACACGTCGCTGCGGGAGCGCTGGGTGAGCAGCCAGGTTACCCCGGCACCCACGGCAATGACCGGCAGGGGGTTCTCCCGGATCACTTCTACCAGCCGGGAGCTGGTCCTGCGGGCTTGCTCGCCAACATTGGACACGGCGCCCTGAGCGGCATCCTTGATGGCGGTCTTGGCCTCTTCCTTCAGATTGCTGGGGCTCAGCTTGTTGCCCAACTCGTCGATGTCGCGGCTCAACCGGCTGCGAGTTTGCTCGATCTCCCGTTCGATCTCTTCGGGACTCTTGTCGCCGCGGGTGCCATAGTCCGAGCCGACCTCCTGGGCCCCCGGCTCATAGGCGAGGTCGCGATTCTGCCGTTCGTACTCACTCATGACCGTTGCTCCTTTGCCCATTGGACGTCGTCTTTGATGGACTGGACGTCATCTTTGATGTTCTCAACTGAACGACGCGGTGCGAGCTCCACTTGCTTCAGCTCCTTCATACCGCGCTGCAGCATGACGTAACCGATGATGGCGAGAATTCCGCCGACGATCAGAGCGGACCAGGCCAGCGAAATGTTCGCCAGGTCCCTGATTGCGAGGATGAGCGCCGCCATGAGGGCAAGGCCCCCAAGGTAGGCGACAAATCCGCCGGCACCCACCGAGATCAGATTAGTGGTGAGCTTGGACAACTTTTCGGTCATTTCCGTGCGGGCGAGCTGGACCTCTTGCCGGACCAGCAGCGTCATGTCCTGGGTGAGCTGACCGAAGAGCTCCCCAATGCTGCGTTCCTGCCTAAGCTCCGGCATAGCCGCCTCCGTATCCACCTTCGGAGCCGCCACCATAGCCGCCGCCGAAATCCCGTTCGGACCCCGTGTAGCTGCCGCCAATCTCGGCGCCCCTAGTGTAGGGCTGGTTATATCCGGTATAGCCGGAATTCCGCTCCCGGCCGAACCGCTGGCCATCGCCGTGACGGCCGCCCCGCCGCTCGGAGCTCTTGAGGAAGCGAGCGCCGATCAAGCCGAGCACCAGGGCGCTCCCGATCATCACAGCGGGCTGCCGGCGGGCCAGATTCTCCAGGTCCTGGCGCATGGCCCGGGCATCCTTGTTCCGGAGATAATCCGCGACCTGCTCCACCTGGCGGGCGACGGTCTCGGTAATTCCCGCGATCCGTGGCTGATCCTCGGAGCGGAGATGCTCGGTGGTGCGCCGCAGCGCGTCGGCCATGGTCCCGAACTGGTCGGCAAACTGGTTCTTGCTCTCACCCAGGCTGCTGCTCGCCCGATCCCGAGCCTGCTGGAACGTGTTCTTGGCTTGATCTACGACTTGATTCTTCACGTCCCGGATCTGGTCCCGAGCATTCCCGCCGGATTGCTGGCCGGACGTCTCGGCTCGGGAGCCGGGGGCTTGGGTATTTGGCGTGGTCATGTGGTGCTCCTTTGGCTGACAAACCGTCACAAGAAACCAGCCGCCGAAGGCGGCGGTACTGAGCGATCGTGTGAAGTCAACAAAAAGCTTCCATATCACTTATGCTGCCGTGTCACAGATCACGATTCTGAGTCCAAAAAAGGCGGGGTCCGAGGCAGTCCAGTGTGGACCCGCCTCGGACCCCGTCAACTGCAGGCGCGAAAGATCTAAAACGTCTTACCGCTGCGACCCACCCGATCTTCCTCGAAGTCGGCCATCTTGTCGGTGTCTACGTCGTGCTGGCCGGTGATCCGATGCCAGGCGTCCTTCACGGCATCTTTGACACTCTCCCAGGTCCCCCCGGCTCCCTTTCTTCCTTCGAACTTGTCCCATCCGGAGCGAAGATCCGTCTCCACATCGTTCCAATTCCGGCCCATATGGTGCTGGCCGGACTCGAAGCCGTATTGATAGGCAGGGCGAAAATCTTCGTAATTCCGCCCAGTAGCGTACGGACGCGACGAGAAGTTGTTGCGCCACCAGTTGTCTTCGTCAATCCAGGTTCTATTCTGCGCCATCATACCCTCCTTGGTTGAGGTACCCTGATTCCAAGGATTGGTAGACTAGCGCAAGTCCACGTTGCTGGTCGTGATCCTCGTCACTTCATTTTTCGCTCCAGCAGGATCTGCTGCAACTCCTCGGCGGCGGCGGGACCGGCGGGACTGCCTTCTTCATGCTTGAGAAAGACATACGCTTCGTCCCAAGGCTGGTCCCCTATGCGAGCGGCCCAGGTGCTCAGCTGTGACCTGTCATAAGTGATCCGCCGAAGACGCAGATAGCCCCACGCAGCGGTGGGAATCAGTGGGGCGCCCTCACCTTCATCCTCATCGACGGCCACAAGCGCTACGTCCCGGTCGCGAAGCAGCTGGTACACCTCCTCGTCGAACCAGGATTGGTGGCGAAACTCCACTGCGGCATGCCACCGCCGGGGCAACCGACTCAAGAAGCTCTGCAGCCTGGCGGCGTCCTTCTTGAATGTGGGTGGGAGCTGGAAAAGCGTGGGTCCCATCTGATGCCCCAAAGGGTTTACGGCCTGGAGAAAATACTCCAGGGAGCCATCCTCATTCTTGAGACGGCCGTTGTGGGTTATTCTCCGCGAAGCCTTCATGACGAACCTGAACTCCGGTGGAACCTGACTCGCCCACGAGGCAAGAACACGATCGGAAGGAATGCGATAGAACGAGTTGTTTACCTCGACCGTGGAGAAGCGCGCGGCGTAATACGGCAACATCTCATCGGCGGGAATTTTGGGCGGATAAAAGCTCCCTTTCCATTCCTTATAAGACCAGCCACTGGTGCCGATGTGGATGTTCATGGTAGTCGCGAGTCACCAGCCACGAGTCACCAGTCACGAGTGGCTGTGGGAAGCCCTGACTGTTGAGGCTGCTGCGTTGAAGGTGATTACCCAGAGCTCAGATCCAAGCCTGCTCGCGTTCTCGCGACTCGCGACTACTCCACCAGCCGCTTATACGCCCGCAGATGCCGGATGGCTTCAGCCCGGCGGCCGAGCTGGTCGTAGAGACGAGCCAGATTGAAGTGGGCATCGGCAAAGCTGGCGTCGGTTTCGATAGCCTGCTGGTAGGCCGCCAGGGCATCGCGCCAGCGACCCAGCTCCTCCAGCGCCGTGCCCAGGTTGAACGGGGCCGTAGGATCGGTACTCCCGGCTCGGATGGCAGCGAGGTAATGCTCGAGTGCTTCTTCGGTGCGGCCGGCCAGTTGCAGCAGGCGGCCGAGGTTCACCTGTGCGTCGGAGAGCTGCGGATTCCGCGTCAGCGCTTGAGCATAGGTTCGGAGTGCCGCCGCCGGATCGCTGGCCTCGAGCTCCAGAGCTGCATCGAACAACTCCCACGCGTCCGGAACCTGGTGACTGGGTCGGGAGTGAGGCGGCAAAGACTTGGCAGCATGGGCGGCCGGGACCTTCGGCGCCGATCCAGCGAAGTCGATCTGGACCTGACCGGATTCCGGATTCCAGGCGGTTCCGCCCTCGTGAACCAGGAGATCGTCGCCATCGGCAACGATCCGCACTTCACTGAGAGACCGGCCGCTGGGTAGGACCCGGGCGAGCCCGCAGAGCGCGGTGCGGATTCGGCGTAATGGGATTCTGGCCTGGGCGAGCTCTCGGGCGGTGCGGAGAAGAACGAGATCTTGAAAGGAGAAGCGGTAGCCGTTGCGGGGGCCGCGCTCGAGAGTGAGGAACCCCGCCCGAGCCTGGGACCGAACTTGAGTCTCGGACAGGCCCAACAAACGGGCCACATCGCGAGTGGAGAAGGACTCCATGAGCCAACAATTTACGACACTACGGCTCGATGGAGAACTACCCCCGTCCTGCTGCCTTCCTCTTCCTCGGAGCGGCTTCGGACTCGTCGGGCTTGGCGGGAGCCCGCTTGGCGGGCTTCATCTCATCCGTGCTGGCGCCCTTCTTGGCCAGACTTGCCTTCAACGCATCCATCAGGTCGATGATCTTGGTCTCGGGAGGGGCCGCGTCTGCCGTGATCTCCTGGCCCTCGACCTTGCTCTGAATTGCCTCGAGCACCCGCTCCCGCACCGTATCGTGATAATTCTCAGGCCGAAACTCGTCGGTAGATGACTGCTCGATCAGCTGCCGTGCCAGCGCGAGCTCCGCTTCCTTGACCGGAGTCTCCGGGTGGGGGACTTCGGCGACCGGCTTGAGCTCGGCTGCGTAGTGCAGCTGCTCCATGACCAGCACTCCATCCAAAGGACGAACGAGAACCAGGTGTTGCTTGCCTCGAGCGGAGTACTGACCGAGAGCCGCGCGGCCCGTTGCCTTCAGTGCTTCGCCCAGCAGCCGGTAGGCCCGGTCTCCACCTTTGTCGGGTCCGAGATAGTAGACCTTGTCGAGGTACATCCGGTCCACCGCGTTGAGCGGCACGAACTCGGCGATGTCGATGGAGTTGGTGGCCTTCTCGTCGAGGGCCTTGATCTCTTCGGGAGTGAAGGTGACGTACTGGCCCTTGGAAAATTCGTAGCCCTTGGTAATCTCATCCCGTTCGACAACGCCGCCGTCTTTGGGACAGATATACTGCTGCTTAAGCCGGGTCCCACACGACTTGTGCAGCATGTTGAAGCTTACAGTCGCTGACGACTCGCTGGCGGAATACAGCGACACCGGGACGGAGACCAGCCCGAAGGAGATGGTGGCGTTTCCGATTGATCTGGGAGGCATTGGCACCCATATACGCTGCAAATCGGGAGCCCGCAAGGAGCGGCCCTTGAAGTGAGCAGTGAACTGGTTGACTCTCACACAGTTGCCGAGATCATCTACATTCGATATGTCGCAGCGGCGCATCATGCATCGCGCGGTGAGTCTCTTAACTTTCCTCGATGCCCTCGTCACCTGATCGCCTTTCACCCTACCGGGGCAAGCGTTCGCTCGACCGGACGCCGGAGCCGTCAGGTTCCGTCGGTGAACGGCGGGAAGGCGGTGGGGTGTTCGTGGTTCATAAGCACGCTGCTCGCCGGCTGCACTACGACCTGCGGTTGGAGATGGAAGGGGTTCTTCGCTCCTGGGCGGTTCCGAAGGGCCCCTCCTACGACTCAGCCGACAAGCGGCTCGCCGTACTGGTGGAGGATCATCCCCTGGAGTACGGGGATTTCGAAGGACTGATTCCAGAGGGCAACTACGGCGCTGGTGCGGTGATTGTGTGGGACCGGGGGAGGTGGGCTCCGCTGGAAGATCCAGTTGAAGGCCTCGCCAAAGGCAAGCTCCTGTTCGAACTCCAGGGTATCAAGCTGCGAGGGGTGTGGACCTTGGTAAAGCTGAAGAAGGGAGAGAACGAGTGGCTCTTCATCAAGGAGCGTGACGGATACACCGCTTCTCCGGGAAATTTCTCCGAGCAGTCCGTCCTCTCGGGTCTTACCATCGAAGATCTCAAGGCCGGGAGAACTCCGGCCCAGGAGGTCCGGGCTGAGCTCTCGCGTCTCAGTGTACCCCTGCGAGAGGTGGATGCCGCCACGCTGCGTCCTATGCTGGCCGAGGCGCAGGAAAAACCGTTCAACGCTCCGGGGTGGCTCTTCGAGCTCAAGCTCGATGGCTACCGGACACTGGCGTCACGAGACCGGACCTCACGGGTGCTCTCACGGAACGGCAACGACCTCTCGGCCTGCTTCCCGGAAATCGTGCAGGCGCTCAAGGCGCTGCCCTTCGAGCGACTGCTGCTCGACGGCGAGCTGGTGGCCCTCGACGAACACGGTCGCCCCAGCTTTCAGCGCCTGCAGCAACGCGCCCAGCTTCGGAGAGCTCTCGATATCCGCCACGCGGTGGTGGACTGCCCCGTGACATTTTACGCCTTCGATCTGCTGGCTTTCGATGGGTTCGATCTTCGCGGGCTGCCGCTGTCGAGCAGAAAACGGCTGCTTCAGCGCGTAGTGCCGCTGGCCGGAGTCATTCGCTATCTCGATCACTTCGAGGACGACGGCATTGTTCTTTACCAGCAGGTTCAGAAGCTCGGGCTCGAAGGGATCGTGGCTAAACGTGGTGATTCACCGTACAAGAGTGGCAGATCCCCGGTTTGGATAAAAGTCAGAACCCGGCGCACCGAGGATTTCGTGGTGGTGGGGTTCACCGAGCCCAAGGGGAGTAGGAGTGGATTCGGCGCCTTGCACCTGGGGTCCTATCACCACGGAGAGCTAAGGTATAGCGGCCGGGCCGGCAGCGGCTTCAGTGACAAACAGCTCTTCGAAGTTCGGCAGACTCTGCAGTCGCTCCTTCTCAAAGAAGCTCCTTGCTCGGGGCCGTTGCCTTTAGGCGACGGGACCAGGTGGGTAGAACCTCAACTGGTCTGCGAGGTGGAGTACACCGAGCGTACCGAGGAAGGGCTGCTCCGCCAACCGGTGTTTCTCCGCTTCCGCGACGACAAGAAGCCGGAAGAGTGCGTTGCAACCGGGGAAGCGGGGAAGCCGGAAAGTCGGGAGCTAAAAGCTGAACCCAGGCGCAAAGCTACTCGGGCGAAGAGTGCTGGAAGCCAGGAGCGGGGCGAATCGGCAACCGCCAGCGAGACCCAGTTCACCAATCTGAAAAAGATCTTCTGGCCCGAGGAAGGGTATACCAAGGGAGATCTGATCGAGTACTATCGCAACGTGTCTCGCTGGATTTTGCCGTATCTCATCGACCGTCCAGTGGTCCTCACCCGCTTTCCCGACGGGATTGCCGGAAAGTCCTTCTTTCAGGTGGATGCTCCACGCTTCGTTCCTGAGTGGATCCGAACCGAACGCCGCTGGAGCGAGCAGGCCGCGCGTGAGATCGATCATTTCGTATGTGACGACGAAGCCTCCCTGCTGTATCTGATAAACCTGGGAACCATCCCTCTCCATGTGTGGAGCAGCAGAACCGCCGATATCCAGCATCCGGACTGGTGTGTGCTCGATTTAGACCCCAAAGGCGCCCCTTTCACGGATGTGGTCAAAGTCGCTGAGGTGGCACACGAGCTTTGCCGGAACATCGGACTGCCCTGCTTGGTGAAGACCAGCGGCTCCTCGGGCCTCCACCTGATGATTCCGCTCGCAGGGCAGTGTCTGCACGATCATGCGCGTACGCTCGGTGAGCTGCTCGCCCGACTCATTGCGGCAGAGCTCCCTGAGATAGCCACGCTGGCTCGTCAGATCTCCCGGCGGGAAGGCAGAGTGTATCTGGATTACCTGCAGAACGGTGCCGGCCGTCTCATCGTAGCCCCATTCAGCGCGCGACCGCTGCCCGGGGCCCCCGTTTCCATGCCGCTCCAGTGGGCCGAGGTAACTCCCCAGTTGAGTATCAAGTCTTTCACCATAGCCAACGCGTCGGACCGGATGCGGAAGCTCAAGCGTGACCCACTGCGAGAGCTTCTCGATGTGCAACCGGACATCAGTGCTGCGCTGGCGAGGCTGGCGAAACGATAGATGACCACTGAAGCGGCGGATCTCCGGCTCCATGTCTCTCCCAGCATCGGAGAAGTCCAGGCCTTTCTGCTGCGTCCTCCGGACGCCTGGTTGCTCTACGTCATGGCCCATGGCGCCGGCGCCGGAATGCGACACCAGTTTCTCGAGCGCATATCAGCATCGCTCGGGGCGAGGGGTGTAGCGACATTCCGCTACCAGTTTCCCTACATGGAAGCCGGTCGCAACCGGCCCGACCCGCCAGCCATACTCCAGGAAACAGTCCGAGCAGCGGTGATGAAGGCCGGCGAGATCGTTCCTGAGCTGCCCATAGTAGCGGGCGGAAAATCTCTGGGTGGACGGATGACTTCTTCCGCGGCAGCTAGCGCTTCACTCGATCGCGCCCGGGGGCTGGTGTTTCTCGGCTTTCCGCTGCACCCTCCGGGGCAGCCCGGCACTCACCGGGCGGATCACCTTCAAGCCGTAGATGTCCCCATGCTTTTTCTCCAGGGAACCCGCGATGGGTTTGCCCGGCTCGATCTGATTACGGATGTCACCAGCCGCCTGCAATCGCTCGCCACCCTGCACCTGGTGGACGGGGCCGATCACTCGTTTGGCGTCTCCAAGCGGGCGGGTCGATCTCAGGAACAGGTCATAGACGAGCTAGCCGAAGCCATTGTCGGCTGGGCTCGCGCGCTCGGTGGGGAAGCCGTCCGGGCATGAATTTCGAGCCCACTGTCCAGCAGCGCCTTGCCATCGAGGCCCCCCTGGGTCCGGTGCTGGTCATGGCGGGGCCCGGTGCCGGGAAGACCTACTGTTTGATTTGTCGGGTCCAGCATCTCATCCAGGAGCTCGGAATTGCGCCTCGCAGGATCCTGGCTGTCACCTTTACCAACAAGGCAGCTGAAGAGATCGCCCTCCGGCTCCGCGAGGCGCGGGGGTACGCGGCGGAGGACATCACTCGCGGAACGCTTCACGCTCTGTGCTTCAAGGTGCTGCGAGACTTTCCCGAGCAGTGCGGACTGCGCCCCGGTTTCGGAGTGGCGGACCAGGAGTACCAGCTTGGGGTGTTGAAGCGATTGCGGGTGCCGGAAAAGCGACGGGCCCAGGTCCTGGCCTTGTTCAGTCTCTATCGTCTGCAGGGACGGTTGCTCGGCGAGCGCGGCACGGCGTTGCTGGGGCGCTATCAGGAGCGTTTGCGTGATCGCAATCTGGCCGACTTCGACGATCTGGTCGTTTTGACCGAGCGCCTCCTCCGGACCGATTCCTCCGCGGCAGCCCAGCTCCGCGCCAGGTGGGACTACGTGCTGGTAGACGAGTTTCAGGATTTGAGTCCGGTTCAGTACGGCGTCGTTCGGCAGCTGGCGGAGGGACATCGAAATCTCTTCGGGGTGGGTGATGACGAGCAGGCGATTTTTTCCTGGGCCGGATCGGACCCGCACATCATTCACCGGTTCCGCGACGATTTTGGACTGACCCATCCCATCGTGTTGGACCGAAACTGTCGCTGCTCGGTGCAGATCTTCGATGCCGCCAAGCGGCTGATTGCCTGTAACCCTCGTCTATTCGAGAAGCAGATCGAGGCTACCCGGGACTCACGATTCGACGTTCAGGTAGAAGCGTTTGATAGCGATGAGGATGAAGTCGCCTGGCTGATCGAGGATCTGCGGAGAGACCAGGCCGAGCATGGCGGCGGGTGGGGTGACACTGCCCTGCTGTACCGGTCCCATCGGCTGGGACGGTACCTGGAGGAGCGGCTGGTCTGCTCCGGCATACCGTGCCGGCTGGCCCAGGGACACGCTCTCACCGACGACAAAATAGTCGGCTGGGTCATAGCGTCCTTGCAGGTGATCCGATCCCCCGACGACCCGGTTCGGCTCGGAGTTCTGGCCGAGCACGCGCTCCCTCCGGCAGTGCGGCAGGAGGTATCGAAGAGCTTCGTTCGGGGAAAGGACCTGGTGACCAACCTCAGGAACTTTGCCGCCTCTCGTCCCCGCGGCGATGCGGATGCCCGGCGAGTCTGGCGGCTCATCTACCACCTCGAAAACCTTCGAGGCATGGCGCGCTCGCATCACACCCTACCCGGATTGGTGGACGAGCTGCTCACCCGTCCGATCGGGGCGGGACGCAATCCCCTCGAGGAGCACCATCACGATCTGAGCGATCCGGGAGCATATCCGGGTGCCGCGTTCCTGGCAGGCCAGATCAGCCGCGCCGTTGCCGCAGGTCAGCGGATCAGCGTGGAGCCGAGTGGGGGCCTGGAGATCCCGCTGGTGGCGATGTTGCGTGCGGCGGGGCTGCCTCAGGCGCAACCTCTCTCCGGCCCTCAAGACTCCGCTACTTCCGACCTGGTGCTCAGGCCCGCCGAGGGCAGCAGGGGATGGCCGATCCGGCTGTTCAAGGCGCTCCAGCTGATCCAGACCCGCGGACTCAAGAGCGACTTCGATGATTTTGTCGCCTTCGATCTCGAGACCAGCGATTTCGACATCGAGACTTGCGAGATCGTGGAGATCGCGGCGGTGCGGGTGCGTCAGCGCGTGGTGGTAGAGCATTTCCATAGCCTCATCGCCTGCTGCCGGCCCATCTCGGCTCCGGCAACCGAGGTGCATGGTTACACCGATCAGGATGTCGCCGAAGCACCCCCGCTGGATCAGGTCTGGGCCCGGTTTCGCGCGTTTGTGGGTACCGATCTGCTGGTGGCGCACAACGGACAGGAGTTTGATGTCCCGGTGCTGCGCCGGCTTTGCCGAGACCTTCCCGGCATCGACGACCTGGTATTCTACGACACCTTACCTCTGGCCAGGTCGCTGGTCGAAGGGAGCGCCAGACTCACCGAGCTGGCTGCCCGATTCAATGTGGAGGTGGGTCGCGCGCACCACGCCTTCGATGACGCCTACATGCTGGCAGGCGTGGTTCCCGCGCTGAACGAGCTGCGAATGAGGCGGGCCCGGAAGATCGCGGCGGTCAATTTGCTCGATCAGCTGGGCCTTGCCCTCGCAGTTGATCCCAACCGCGGAGACGGAGAAGAGGAAACTCTGCTCCGCGATATCACCCGACCCTTCACCCTTGGCCGCTACAGCGATTGCCTGGAGGGTTACGCCGCAGAGATTGCCCGGGGCGTCGTGGGCCCCTCGATCGAGGAAGTGGTGGAGCGATTGGGCGGGCGGGTCCTGATGGAGCGTCTCCGGGCTGAGCGAACGGTCTCGGATCGCTATCCCGTGGCGGTCGAGCGGCTGCGGATGCTGATACAGGCCAGCACGGGAGAGTCGGTGGCCCATCAGATCGATGATCTGCTGAGCCGGGCTGCGCTCTCCACCAGCGCAGGAGCAGAGACCCACCCGGATCGAGTCAACCTATTGACCCTCCACTCGACCAAGGGACTGGAGTTCTCCCGGGTGTACATCGTGGGGGTCGAAGATCAACAACTGCCCGGATGGAAGGCTCTGGAAGAGAATATGGAGGCCGAGATCCAGGAGGCCAGGCGCCTGCTGTATGTCGGTATGACCCGGGCCAAGGACCGGCTCGTTCTCACCCGAGCCCAGCGCCGGGCCGGCTTGCCGACGGGCGGAAGCCTTTTTCTCACCGAGGCTGGACTGAGCCAACACCAGAGTGGCATACCTCCTGCATTAGCCGCCCCCGTCACAATCAGGTAGGTATCCAGTGAGGCTCGTCGCTTATGCCCTGCCGCTTCTGGCTGGGGCTCCGAGCGTGATGGCTGCGCAGGTCACCATCGCTCTTCCTCGGGTCCAGCGTCCGGTGGTCCGGGCAACGCTTGGCCCCATCTCAGTCGTTGCAACAGTTGGCGGACGGGGCGTGAACCTTCGTGCTACACCGGGCACCACCCACCCGACAACTCCTACCCACACTGCCGGCGCAGGGCATGCCACCGCCGCCGGCGTTCTGGCCACCGCCAAACGCTATCTGGGGGCGCACTATCGCTACGGCGGTGAGAGTCCCGTGTCCGGCTTCGACTGCTCCGGGTTTGTCCAGTATGTGTTCGGGCGACACGGTGTCAAACTGCCGCGCACTTCCCGCGGGCAGGCATCGGCCGGTAGCCCGGTATCTCTGGATGTGGCCTCGCTCCGTCCCGGTGATCTTCTTCTTTTTGCCAGCACCGGGACCATTGTCAACCACGTCGCGATTTACGTCGGCAACAACAGAATTCTTCACTCTGCTGCGGGGGCGGGTGGAGTAGTGTACGACGATCTTACCAGCGCCAGGGGAAAGTGGTACCTGCAGAGGCACGTGGCCTCGCGCCGAGTCCTCTAAGGAGGTAAACTCACTCTTCTTCTCCGATCATCCTAACCTTCATAGATTGATTCGGGTCGCTGTCACTCGCCCGGAGCCTGCCACCATGCCTCGCATCGCGCCACTCGAGATCGAAGCCGCGTCCCCTCAGGCGAGAACCGCGGCCGAAGCCCACGTTCGCAATCATGCTCGCATGACCAACATGAAGCGAACGCTGCTTCACTCGTTGCCCGCATTCGAAGCCCTGATGCAGTGGTATCCCCTGCGCGACGCAGTGCAACCCATTTTGGGCGAGCGACTGACCACGCTGTTTGCCCACGCAATCTCTTCCGAAACCGACTGCCTGATTTGCTCCACGTTCTTTCGCCGGATGCTCATTCAAACCGGGGAGAACCCTGATCGCCTCAAGCTCGATGAGCGGGAAAGCGCGGTGCTCGACTTTGGCCGGGCCTTGGCGGTGTCTCCCTTCACGGTGTCCGACGAGGTGTATCAACGACTCGCGTCTGACTTCACCCCGGCTCAGATCGTGGTACTCACCGCGTTTGGAGCGCTGATGGTGGCAACCAACGTTGTCAACAATGCGCTCGAGGTGGATCTGGACGAGTATCTCCAGCCCTATCGCAAGGGGGTACGGGAGAGTGCGGCCGGCATGGGACCGCAGCGGTGATGGGAGAGTTCTCCGGAAAGGTCGCCTTCATCACCGGCGCGGCACACGGGCAGGGAAGAGCAACCGCGCTGGCCCTGGCCCGGGAAGGCGCCCTGATCGGTGCCTTCGACATCGCTCGTCCGCTGAGCTACCCGGGCTATGACATGGGCACCCGCGACGACTTGGCCTCACTGGCTGAGGAGTGCCGGGAGCTCGGTACTGGGTGCCTCACCTTTCAAGGCGACGTGCGCGACGATGTTGCTATTACAGCTGCGGTCAGCGCGGTGGTGTCTCAGTTCGGACGGATCGACGTTCTCTTCAACAATGCCGGGATCTGTGCCTACGGGCTGGCTCACGAGCTGACTGAAGAGGCGTGGGACACCATGCTGGACATCAATCTCAAAGGGTCCTGGCTGGTGGCTCGTCGGGTGATTCCGGTGATGATTGCTCAGAAGTCCGGTGTCATCATCAACAATTCCTCGGTGGCGGGGCTCAGGGGAATGGGTCGCCTCAGTCATTATGCCGCCTCCAAGTGGGGACTTACCGGCCTGACCAAATCGTGGGCCATCGAACTGGCGCCCCACGGCATCCGGGTCAATTCTTTGCACCCCACAGGGGTAAACACCCCAATGAACGACGGGTTGGCCGCGTTGGAAGGGCTGACCCCGGCCCAGATCGCCGAACGTTCGGCCGGCAACCTGCTGCCGGTTCCCTGGGTTGAACCGGAGGACGTAGCCCAGGCTGTGCTTTATCTCGCTTCCGATCGTGCCCGCTATGTCACCGGAGCCCCTTTGATCCTGGACGCGGGCCTGCTCAGCCGCTGAGAATCTCCCGCCCCGGCCAACGTCAGTTATGTTCCGTGGTGTAAAGTCGTTTCGTAGCCGGCACTATCTTCGCGCTCCGCTTGCGCGTGCTCGAGGAAGAGATGTACGCCACTATTCGTCGGTATAGTCCCAAGAACGGCGCGGTCAACAAGGCTTCGCTGGAGCTTCTGCGCCGTCAGATTCACGATGACTTTCTGCCCATCCTGCAGCAGATCCCCGGGTTCAGAGGGTACTATGTCGTCAGCGTGGAGAACCGGGAAGTGCTCACCCTGAGTCTCTACGACACCCTCGAAGGCTCCGCGGAGTCGAGCCGCTGCGTCGCCGAGTACACCCTGAGAAACCCGTTGGTGTTCGAGCTGGGCAAGCCTGAGGTCACCGAAGGAGAAGTGCTTACCAGCGCGGCGGCAGCGGCTCCGGCTGAACCGGCTGAAGCGGCTGCCGCCACCGCGCTCGCCTTGTGGTACGAGGAATCACGGGCTATGCTTCTTTCGGCACCGGAGGGGTAGCCGACCTGACTCAACCCTTCCTGCTTTCAGGGGGCCGGCACTGGCGTCGGCCCCTTTGCTTTCTCTCTCGATGGGGGCCCCTGAATGACTGAAGTGAAGCTGAGTGACGAGGACAGCTTGGAGCGCGCGCTCAAGGTTTTTAAGCGGAAGCTTCAAAAGTCCGGTCTCTTCGGCGAACTCAGAAGGCGCCGGCACTACGTAAAGCCCAGTGAAGCTCGAGCCATCAAGAGTGCAGCTGCCTTGCGGCGCAAGCGGAAGAAAAAGGTGACCAGCGATTCCTGGTAAAGGTTGCTGATTGTCCCGACAGAAAAAATCCGGAGCCAGGTTGGCTCCGGATTCGTGTTTTAGGGTGGGAATACCTGGTCAAACCGCAGCGCTCCGTCGAGTCATGGCTCCGGCAAGCATCTCCGACACGTAACCCAGAATAGCTCCAATGACCAGCGCAATCACCGTCTTGCTCCAGCTCCCGTTGGCTCCAACAACGACGCTCACCGCGGTGGCAGCGCCCAGGAACGCGCCGGGAATGAACGACAGAGCCGGGATTTTGGCCTGAAGAACCATGAACAGAGCAGCCACTCCCACCAGGACAGACAGCACCGGGACCCCACCCCCGAGGCTCTTCCACGCGCTGAGCGCCAAAAAGGCCCACAGCACCCCGGACAGATTGGACGCGATGGTCTTACTGAGTCCGGTGGTCTTACCGCCGGCAGCAAAAAAGCAGCCCCACGCCACGATACCAGCCCAGACCGGCAAAGCTGCCACTCCCAGCGCAACGTACGTCCATCCGGTTATCAGAATACCGATGCTGATGGCAAGTGCGACGAGCACGTCCATGGGCCACCTCCGGCGGAAGGGGACTGCAATGGTCGATCCCGTCACTCAAAGCGGGGAAGGACCGGACGTAACGCCTTGAACTCGTTCGGTGGGAGTGTTGGCTAGGCTACCACCCGGATCCTAAGCCGTCAAGATCGACCCGCTTTCTGCCTTATCGCTGCTCGACCTCGGCGCGCAGGCGAAGCAGTGCGTCTTCGGTGGCAACCAGCTCGGCGCGGGCCTCGTTGAGGCGCTGCTGTTGGCTCTGAACAAACCGGCGGTATGGGCCTATGGCCTCGTTGATTCGTGCGCTGGACTGCTCCAGCTCCAGATGAACCTGGCGGGTGAGTGCGTCCTTGAGGCCTGTTCGAAGCTCCGAAATTCGCCGCTGGAAATCTCGCTGAGACTGGCGGCGTTTGCGGGGAAGGACGTAGAACCCGCCGACGGCGAGTGCCGCTGCCAGTAAGATTCCGGTCACATCAGCCGCTGCGCCGGTAACGACGGTGACCACAATGGTCCCCAAGCCGAGCGCACCAGCCTCAGCCAGCGCGGTGGTGGCGAAGGCACCCTGGATTTCATTGGCAATGGTTCGCGACTCGGCTTCCCGATTGTAGCTCCCCACCACTTCGCGGGAGACCCGCCCGATGGAGTCGAGCAGGGCTTGGCGATTGTAGCCGAAGCTGGGGCCGACATCGCCGATCATGCCCTCATGGTGCCGGGTGAGCTGCCGCCGCTCGATGTAGCCGCTGATATCCTGCCACAGCCGATGATTCCGTTCCACGATCCAATCGATGACCCGGCCAACCTCCTCCTCAATGGACTTCGGCGTATCGCCGATAACCTCCCGTTCGAATGATCGTTTGATGCCCTCGCTGTCCATCAGGCTCCGGATCCGCCCGATCCGAATGGTCTCCTCGAAGAATCGCGTTCCGCGGTTCTCCATCTCTCCCAGCAGGACGTCGAGCCTGGTGAGGCGGGGCTCGAAGTCGCGCAGCATCTCCTGATGAAACAGTGCGAGCTGCTGGTCGATGTTTTGCAGCGCCTCGACGTCCTGGGCCAGCAGCTTGAGCCGCTCGAAGGTGGCGTCCTTGTACTTGGAGGCCAGACGCAGCCCGACGTTGAGCGGATTCAACAGCTTGAGCCGGACCCTCTCCTGCTGGTCCAGGGTATTGAGAAGGAAGTCCTCGACTCGTTCGAAGCCACTGCTCTCCCAGAGCTCTGAGGCTACCGGTTCGACTGCGCCGCCGCGGGCCTCCTGCGCCTGCCGCGCACTCACGGCGAAGATTTCCGGGGTTTCACCCAGCAAGGCTCCAGCATTTTCTCCGACGAACCGTATGACCTCTTCGCGCTCCTGGGGTCGCGGAAGAATGTCGATCTTGTTGACGATGAAGACGATCTTCTTGCCCCACTCGCGGATCTGCTCCAGGAAAGCCCGCTCACTCTCGGTAAAAGGCCGGTCTGCCGAGGTGACGAACAGGACCAGGTCGGATCGGGGAACGAAGTCCCGGGTCAGTTCCTCGTGTCGCCGAATGATCGCGTTGGTGCCCGGGGTGTCGACGATGCTGATCTCGCGAAGCACCTCAGCCGGATGGGTACGCTCCAGCAGGTACGCCTCCCGCAGCTGATCGGTGATCTCCGGACCGTGCCGGAGAACGTTGATCCGATCGGTCGTTGGAGTTACTCCCTCCGGCAACACGCGCTCGCCCAGGAGGGCATTGATGAAGCTGGATTTCCCGGAGTTGAACTCGCCGGCCACAACCAGCAGAAAAAGACCAGTGAGCTGTTCGCGTGCCTCATGGAATCGGCGCAGATCCTCGGCCGCTACGTCCGAACCGAACCGCTCGAGTGCAGTCGCCAAGCGCTGCAGCAGCTCCTGTTCACGCACCCGAAGCTCCTGCTCTCGCTTGGACAGAATTCCCTTTCGCGCCAGCAGCCTGCCGATCACGGTGCCTCCGGGCACGGGGTCAGTTAGCGGACTCAGACAATGGTGCAGCTAGGAAGGCGCTGGGGTAAGGCTTCACTTCATGCGCTTGAGATAGCCTGCCACTTTCTTGAGGTCGGCAAAAAACTCTTGTCTCGCCTCCTCCCGAGCCTCGGCCGGGGCCCGAAGCACTGCCGACGGGTGGACTGTAGCCACAACCGCCTCGGCGAACTCGGTCGGAATCGGCCGACCCCGATCCTGGGTCACCCGGAACTGTTTTCCCAGCAGCGCTTGCGCCGCGGTGGCTCCAAGCGCCACAACTACACGCGGCTTCACCACGCGGATCTCCTCCTGAAGCCACGGGTTGCAGGCACGCACTTCTGCGGCGCTGGGCTTCTTGTGCAGCCGGCGCCCCCGCTCGATTACCACGAACTTGAAATGCTTTACGGAATTAGTGACGTACACCCGAGTCCGATCGATCCCTGCTGCTTCCAGCGCCGCGTCCAGCAGCTGACCCGACGGACCCACGAAAGGATGACCCTGACGGTCTTCTTGATCCCCAGGCTGCTCCCCCACGAGCATCACATCCGCCGTCCGGGGCCCCTCACCGAACACTGTCTGGGTGGCGTTGACCCAGAGATCACAGCCTCGGCAGCCCGCGGCGGCGGCTCGCAGCTTCGGCAGCGTAGCGTCGGGTGGAACAAAGTCGGCGGCTGATCCGGTCGAGAGCGGTGTGCTGCTCGCGCGCTGAGAACACATGCTGAGATGCTACATGCCGAAACCAGCAGACGAAGTGGCGCCGGTCACTAGCGGACTCGCAAACCCAGGCGTATCATAGACCAGGCAGATGTTTTCGGTCTGCCATCCCACATACAATCGAGTCGTCCGGCAGGGGTATGCTCCTTGCGCGTCAGCTAGGGGACGCAGCGCAACTTCATGCGCGAAGATCCGTTGACAGCCCGCCAAGAGGATCTTTCGAGGCTTCGGCGGATAGGCTCCATACGGTCAGCTCCCCGGCGGAACCCATGAATCAGCCACTCAACAGAATTTTGATGGCATTGGTGCCCTCAGTGTGCGTGGCGCTGAGCCTCCAGGGCTGTGGCGTGTCCACCTCTACCGTGGATCTCACCCCGGGTCCAGAGCCGATCGAGCTCACCGTTACCCCCGAGGTGATCCAGGCCGGGGGGTGGGCCGAAGTAAAGGTGGTAAGCCCATCCGCCGACAGCATCGGCATTGAGTCATCCAACGGACTGGATCGCTACTGGGAACGTGGATCTCAGATTCGTGCCAGACTGGACAGCGACTTCGGAGACAGCCTCCCTCCCATCAGCTATGCGGTGCGGGAGCACGGACACCTGTTCAATGTTTTGAAGAAGCCGATGAAGGTGGTCGTATGTCGGAAGAGCTATTGCCGGGAATACTATCACGAGATCGCCATCCAGCTGCCCGAGCGCAATGAGCGGTCCGTCGCAGTCACAGGAGGCTGGAGCAGTGCCTTTACCCGGCGGGCGGTAACCGGGGCGGACAAGTCCGTTCTGCTTCGGGAAGCGCTCAACCACACGGTGTGGAACCTTCAGGCCGAGGTCGCGACCGGGAAATTCAGTGGGAGAGTACAAGGCTTTTATGGCGCCGACGAGCGAGGCGGATCTCTGGATCTGTCCCGGGAGATCAGCAAGATGGGCGAGGGGATGAGCTATGGCTTGGCCATGCACGTCTCTGCCACCCACGCGGAGTGGTTGCCCACCGACCGAAGCGCGGTGCTCACCCAAGGCACCGCCTACCGGGCCAGCTTTGGGCCCAGCATCATGGTCAAGGGTCTCACCGCCAGCTCTCAGCTGGGCATTTACACCGATGGACGGGAAACGCTGCAGGAGGTGAGCACGTTTGTCTCGCTCAATGGTGGACTCACCGAGGTCCGGAGCCCGGTGACGGTGACCCTGGAGAAGACCTTTGCCTTCGGCGGCGAACCCATGATTCCCCGCCGAAGCGATCAGTTGGAGAGACTGACGCTGGGTCTGGACATCGTGAGGAACTTTGCCGTTCGGTTCGGCATGACCACGCATCGTAGCGCCTGGCCGACTGAGGACCGGGCCAGCGACCTGCGGGCCAGCGAGGTCTACTATACCATCGGTGGACAGTATACGTTAAGCTGGTAATTGACAGGGACTTACAAGATCCTCCCCGGTTAACCTCCGGGGGGAGCGCCAGAGGCCGAAGCTCGAACGAGCTTCGGCCTCTGTCATTCAGCGTGCACGCTGCGACGGGGAAGGCGTCTCAGGCAGTATGTAAGGGTCTGAGACAACATCAGCTCGCATATCGTGACTGCTTCCGAAGGGAACCCGCTGGAGGCGCCGAATGTTAGCTGTAACAGAGATTTTGTCGTTTTCAGCCCCTGAGGGGCTCAACTGATGGGAGCAGCGAACGTGGCAGGCACTAAGAAGACGCGCCGTCGGTCGACTCGCCCTGCGGCTCTTGCCCGAGCGGTCGACGAGGGACGTGAGAGCCTCGATTTTTACCTCAAGGAGATCAGCCGGATTCCTCTGCTTACGGTAGCGGAAGAGACGGCTCTGGCACGGCGTGCGTTCAAGGGCGACGTGGACGCCCAGGAGCGCCTCGCTCGGCACAACGTCAGGTTCGTGGTGTCCGTGGCCAAGAAGTTTCAGAACCGCGGCGTTCCTCTAATGGATCTGATCGGAGAAGGGAACGTGGGCCTGATGACCGCGGCGCGAAAGTTCGATCCCGACCGCGGAGTCAAGTTCATCTCCTATGCTGTCTGGTGGATCCGGCAGGCAATTCAGGCAGCTATCGCACGGCATGGACGGCCAGTCCGGTTGCCGCTGAATCGCACCGCCGATCTCACCCGGTTGGGAAGGGTCACCACCCTTCTGACCGAGAAGCTGGGGCGCGTGCCCACAACCGAGGAGCTGGTTTCGGCTACGGGGCTGACGCCTGAAGCGGTGCGCTCTCTGGGTGCGCTTCACATAGAGGCCCTGCGTCTCGACCAGCCTATCAGGGAGGGCGAGGACAGGGGTCGGCTGGACCGGTTCGTTCCCCTGACGCAGGAAGGGACCGACGCCTCTACCCTGGCGAGCAGCAGGACCCACGATCTCGAGTTGGCGCTGGCCGCTCTGCCGCCTCGCGATGCCAAGGTGCTCCGGCTGTATTTCGGTCTGGATGACGGCAACAGCCGGACTCTGGAAGAGATCGGCCGGATGATGGGAGTAACCCGTGAGCGTATTCGTCAGCTCCGCGATCGAGCGCTTCGGCAGCTGAAGGAGGAGCACGGCGATGTGCTGCGGGAGCTGGCTGCCTGATCCGATCTTTCCCAGAGTACAAGGGCCCACCGGTGTTCCGGTGGGCCTTTTACTTGGTGCCCTCTAAAACCGAGAGTACGTGCTCGAGCTGTGCCTTGTCGGGCAGAACCCCCTGAGCCATGGTGCTGGATCCGCCTCCGCGCCCGCCGGCATTGCTGACCGTCTCCTTGAGAACGCTGGCCGCATCGACACCCGAGTCGGGCGCGGCACTCAACAGCACGGAGGGGGGAGCTTCGGTAGCACCGATGAAGACGGCTCGGGGGAAGCCGGCAAAAGCCAGGGCCAAACCTCGGAGCTCGTCCAGTCCGCCATCGGCCAGGCGAACGGTTGCTCGTCTGATCCCCGCCGGATCCGGTTGAGCCGAGGCATAGAGCTCTTGTGCCCGGTACCGGCTGAGATCGGCTTCCAATTCCCGCTTGGATGCCGAAAGCGCTTTGACGTCCGCTCTCTGGTTGGCTACGACGCGAGGAAGCTCTTCGAACGAGCTGGAAAGGTCGGCCGCCAGGTGGGACAGAATATTGAATTCCAGACGGCTTCGCCCAATCGCTCTCAGCCCGCAGAGAAACTCCAGCCGAACTCCCTTTCGCGCTCGCTCCACCTTGCGCACCAGGAGAGCGCCTATGGCGCCTGTCGCGCCAACGTGGGTTCCTCCGCATGCGCTCCGGTCCACACCTTCGATGCTGACGATTCGGATGGCGCCCGAGCGGTTGGTCGGCTTCCTCAATCCGGTGGCGGAGCCGGCGTCCTCGAATGCGATCGTGACGGGCCGGTTCTCTGCAATGACTTCGTTGGCCCTCTCCTCGGCCTGGGCGACTTGTTCTGAGGTAAGCTGAGGGGTATCCAGGTCCAGAGTGGAGGTGAGTTCCCCCAGGTGGACTGAGGTGGTGGAGTAATTCCAGATGTCGGCCAGGACAGCCGATAGAAGATGTTGTCCTGTATGTTGTTGCATGTGGTCGAAACGGCGAGGCCAATTCAGTTCGCCCCGGACAGTCGGGCCCGAGGCCAAGGGCTCTACCAGAACGTGGGCCACCCTCTCGCCCTCATCGATTACGTCGGCTACCTCGATCCCCTCCAGCCGCCCGGTATCGTGGAGTTGGCCTCCCGAAGTGGGATAGAAAGCTGTGCGGTCCAGATACACCCGTCTCCCCTCTTCGGCTCGCTCCACCACGGAAGCCTCGAAGCTGCGCAGATGAGAGTCCAGGTAGTAAAGCCGCTGCGTCACGGAAGCTTGGATCCTGAAGTGCGGTGTCGTCCCAACTCTACGAATGTCCTTTAGAGGGAGAATAGAGGAGCCACCGACGCGCAACAACCTCGGGTAGGGGGACTAGAGCGCTCGAATCGAGGTGTCCACCGGCAGTGTGAGCTGGTCGAGAACCATCCTCTGGATTTCTTCGGCAAAGTCAAGAACAGCCGAGAGTTGGAAGGCAAGATCGTGGAGCTCCGCAGGCGCCACGGCCGGGTCCTGCCCCAGGGCCGCGGCCCGTTCCTGAAGCATGACCAGCCCGGCATGGGCAAACGCCATCCGCTCCCACAACGGGAGAACCAGATCCAATTGGTTGGTTGATAGTGCCGCCGTGGTGTTTTCGAAGTCGCCTTCCAGCGGGCTGATGACCCGAGCCAACTGATCGGCCAGCGCCCGAGCCCGCTCAGCGCTGGCGGGCTGCAGGGTGTCGGTAGCAGCGAGAATGGCCTCCGTCCACTGCTGGAGCTCTCCGTATTCCTCACCCAGACTGGCCAGGGCCGCCCGGCTGGTGTCGGGCCTCAGCTCGATGGGAGCCGGGGCCAGGCTGCCGAGGGTGAAGGTCAACGCTGCCAGACCCGAAAGTGCAAGAATTCGCAGCAGAAAACCTCCGAGTCCGGGGGGACAATGCAATGGGCGGAGAAAATGTCTCCGCCCAATCTGTCGTCCCGCGATCCCTCTGTCTGTGATGTTGGCTACGCCTGCGATTTTCAGATGTATCCCTCAAAAATGAGGGTGTCAAGCAGTGTGACTACCCCAGCCGCGGAGGGCACGCACGTAGTCGTGGAGGACGAGAAATTTTTCGAAGAGGATGACTCCTTTGCGCTTTCGGCCAAACTCGCCGAAGAGGTCGCGCAGTCTGCCGCGGCGGGTCACATAGAAGCGGAACGTTTCGGCAAAATCTTCCTGCGGGTGTTTGGCCGCGTAGGCACTGACGTGATTCGACGGCGCGATCGCAATTCTGCGCCGCTGAAAGTAGACCCAGGTGTTGTCCATGCCCCGATACGCCTTGTCGACTTCCCCGAAGGCTCGGCGAAACTGCCGGGTACGGGTCCAATCCCAGTGGTGATAGAGAAAGCTGTGTCCCAGCTCGTGTGTAATCAGGCCAACCAGCATGGTCCAGGGAATTTCATCGCGCCGCCGTTTGCCGACCACATAGCGCTGCTCGATCTCGACCATATTGGGGTATTTCGGATCGACTCCCGACACTCCCGGACGCAGCAGGATCCGGTAATCCCAGTCCTTGATTCTGCTGACCAGAAGCAAACGGCGCACCCGGGTCAGTGCCCGCGGGATCAGATCGCGGCCGGTGCTATCGTCACCGCACCAGGGGCAGGTGTTCATCAAATCGTCCACGCCGCGACCACAGTGGGGACAGGTCCCCTCGAATAACGCTTCCTCGTTCCATTGTTGAGGCCGGCTGCACCAGGGGCAGTACTGCATGGGATACTGAACCCCGCCGCCACAGCCCCAGTCGCATCGTGCGTCCTTGCGGAAGCCTCGCGGCGCCTTGAGCGGCTCCTCGCTGGAATAGCCCTCCTCCTGGATGTCGGCGCCGCACCAGGGGCACGTCGAGAACTTGTCGGAGACGGCCCACCCGCATTTGTAGCATTCCGCTCCGGTCAGGCCGCCTTCGTCTCCCCAGCGGTACTCTCGACCGCACTCGGAACAGAATCCCATATAGCGCCGAACTCGGTGTCCGCAAATGCAGCGTACATCCCGGACCCACGCTCGAGGGCGCCGCCTACGTGCGGTCATACCGGGCGACGGCAGCGTCTACAATTCGCTGGATGAAGTCACAGTATTCCATCCCCGCCTTTGCAGCGGCGTTGGCCATGTCGTGGCCGTAGCTGATGAAGGGGTTCGCGTTGGCCTCCAGCACCCAGATACCACCATCATCCGTCAGCCGGATATCGAGGCGGCCATAATCGCGCAGCCATAGCGCGCGGTAGGCCATGCGGCAGGTCTCGGTAATTCGCTCGCGCACCACCTTCGAAAGGGGCCGCGCCAGGACGTTCCGGATTCCCTTGCGCTCCCGGTAGGCCTCGTCCCACTTGGCGAACTGGGTGGCGATTCGTTCCTCGGGGCGGGTTTTCCCCTTGTCGAAAACCATCTCCGTGAGGGGGAGGATCTCCAGGTTGTCATCATTACCGATGATACTCACGTAGAGCTCGCGTCCGTCCACGAACTCTTCTGCAATGGCGCCTTGGCTGAACCGCTCATGAATGAACGCCACCCGCTCCACCAGAGACTCCTGGTCCTGCACCACCGATGCTTGAGCAATGCCGGCGGAGGCGTCGGTCTGTAGGGGCTTGACGATCAAGGGAAAGGTGAGTTTTGGGGTGCCGTCGACTGACTCGTGCAAGCGGTAGCTCACAAAACCCGGCACCTGAATCCCAAAGTAGGCGAGAACCTTTTTGCTGATGGCTTTGTTGCGAGTCATCTGCAGCGCCAGGGGAGGAGCGCCGGTGTAACGGTAGCCCTCCGCCTCGAGCAAGCCAGGGAGGAGGTATTCCAGTGATTCATCTCCCCGATACGCTTCGGCTCCATTGAAGACCAGGTCGGGTTGCCAGTCGCTCAGAGCGCGCAGCAAGTACTCCAGGTCGTCCCGTACTCCGAGGAGGCGAACCTCATGGCCACATTCCAGGAGCGCATGGGCAATCTGGTACTCCATTTCCGGCTCGTCGACCTTCCAGTCCCCAACCTCGCGCTCCATCTGGCGAGCGTGCTCGGGGTGATCCCAGCCGGAGTAGGGAGTGTCAAAAACGACGGCGACGCGCATAATGTGTAGCAAGATTTCCGGGCCGGGCCCGTAACGCCAGGCCAATCCTGCTGTTGCCCCTCCAAAATCTCCTCGCGAAATGCCCGCTCACCACTGCGGCGCTGAGCGGTAAGTGTTTGTCGCGCAACGTAGAAAGCGATGGCTCACCGATTGCTCTTCCGATAGGCAGAGAATCACTTCTTGCATAACCGCTAACCTATCGAGCCAATCGCATGCACCGACGTCTGAGCTGGATGCTCGTGTTCTGTGCTCTGAGCAGTCTCACGGCCCGGGCCGCGGCGCAGGACCTCACGGCCGCAGAACGGCTCAGGGTCGACGACTGGTATCGGAAAACGAGCGACCGCACCGGCGACGGCGAGTGGGGCATAGCCATTGGCACCATGGGTGGGCGCGTGCTCTGGAGCGTGAATTCGGAGCTGCAGCTGATTCCGGCATCGACCGCCAAACTCTTCACCGTGGGATTCAGCCGGGCACGCGCCGGCGGCGGGGCCCGTATCTCGACCCGGATCATTGGCCGCGGCACTCTGGACTCGACCACTGGCCGCTGGAGAGGTAGCTGGCAGCTCGAGTTGGGGGGCGACCCCACTCTGGAGCGATCCGGCCGGGAAGGGCCTACTCTGCGGGAGCTGGCGCGCCAGCTTCGGGCTCGTGGCATCACCCAGCTCGAAGGTGCGCTGGCGCTGACCAGCCGCACCGGTCCCGCGGCCTCCCACTACCCAGCGGTCTGGTCGGCCGAGTTTGTGGGCCAGCTGTATGCCCCCCCCGTGGGACCAGTCACCCTGCACGAAAACACCATTTCGCTGACTTTCCGCCCCGGCCAGGATGTGGGATCGCCCCCCACCCTGGTGTCAGCCTACCCTGCGGGAGTCGAGCGGCTGGTGCGCATGAGCGCCACAACGGTGGGCGGCAGCCGCCGTCGCCTGGTGCTCACGGCCGACCCGGATGGAGGTTGGACCCTGGGTGGGACCATCGGGATCGAGTCCCGTGCCGCCGGGATATCCGCGGTCGCCCATGAGCCGGTCAGTGTGCTGGGTTACGCCTGGGCCGCGGCGCTCGACCGGGCCGGAATTCAGTGGGTCAACCGGAGCTCGCCGCCAACTGTCGGGCCCGGTGTTCCGGGGGTCCTTGCCAAAGTGGAGTCGGCGCCCTTCGACAGCGTGGCAATCGAGATCAACCGGCGAAGCCTCAACATCGGCGCAGAGCTGGTACTGCAGTGGGCGGCTGCCAGCCAGACCTCAGGCCCCTCTCTGTTGAATCAGCACGTTCGCGATGTGGTGGGGCCGCAGGCCCAGATCCGGCTGGTGGATGGCAGCGGCCTGAGCGAGCTCGACCGGGTGAGCCCGATGACCCAGATGCTGTATCTGGCCCGATATCCGCAACTGCGTGGCGCAGAACGGTATCCGCTGCTGCTCCCGGCCAACGGAATTGGCACGTTGAGGGGTCTGCGCTACGGCATGGGTAAGGGTGTGGTGCACGCCAAAACCGGCACTCTGGATCGGGTGGCCACCCTCGCGGGATATCTGGGACGGCCGGACGGCGTACTGGTCATCTCCCTCATGTACAATGGCCGCCGGACCCATGCTGCGCGGGCTGCCGAATGGGAGCTCTTCCGATTGCTGGGCGCCGAAGGAGTAAACCTGAGCGGCGCACTGGAGACCCAGATGGGTGGCACCACAAACCGTGACGACGAGACCCAGGATGCGGCCCGGGTGTTGCGGTGAGCGGGTAAAGTCGCGCGCCCCTGGTGCTGTGCACCGGGACTGCGCATAATCTCTCTCCCCCAAACCGCAGCATCTGTTACTTCGGAGCTGGTATGGATTCAACGGCCCGGCAGGCCAGACTCAAACCCGAATTCGCCGAACTCTACCCCCCGCTCACCGCCGGGGTGTGGGAGCCTGCCGCCGAAATGGGTGCCCGCGTGCTGCTCTGGCAGTTGCAGCAGCGGGGCACCGAAGCATTGGGGACCCGCCTCCTGGATGAACGCCACTTCGAATTTCGGGGGGGCTGGCACCGGGGCCAGGAAACCGACCTGCGGACCCGCGTCTGCGACCCGGCTTTCAACGGTCCCTTCTAGTATTGCTCGATCAGGGCCTTGGCCAACCGCTCGAAGCCTCTTCGTAACAGCGATCGCCTTCTCCACTGCTCCAGCAGGATCTCACGGGAGCGGCCATAATCCTCGATGAGCCCTCTCTCCATCGATGCGGCAAATTCTTTGTCCGCGATCCCGAGCACGTTCTCTTCATTGAGCTCCATGCTACGTTCGTCCATGTTGGCCGATCCCACGATCGACCAGGCGCTGTCGATCACCACTGTCTTCGCGTGCATCATCGCCGGCTGATACTCGAAGATCCGGACTCCACCCTCGAGCAGCTCCTGGTAGTAGCTCTGCCCCGCGGCCTGAACCGGTATCGCATCGGTATGGTTTCCCGGCACCAACACCCGCACGTCCACTCCCTTTCGGGCCCGATCGATCACGGCTTTCCTGAGGCGCTTGTCCGGAATGAAGTAGGAGTTGCTGATCCAGAGCCGGTGGTGCGCGTTGATGAAGCTGAGCCAGAACAACAGGCGAATTGGCTGCATCGCGTCTGAAGGGGAGCTCACCACCGAAAGCCCGCAGGGACCGTCGCCCGGGGGCGCGTGAGGAAAGAAACGGGGACCAACCAGCACCTCACTGGTACAGTAGACCCAGTTTTCGGCAAAGGCCGATTGGATCCCCGCCACCATGGGGCCTGTAACCCGGGTCATGCTGTCCCGCCACTCGTGCTTGTTGGTCACATTTCCTTTCCACTTCTTGGATATTGCGGCGCCTCCGGTGAAGCCGATCCGACCATCGATGACTGTTGCGCGGCGGTGCTCCCGACGGTAGAGCCGCACCAGGTTTCTGAGGGCAAGAGGACGGAAGCGGACCACCTTTACTCCAGCGCGCTCGAGGTCATCCCGGAAACGCTTCTTGAGCTTGGATCCTCCAAAGCCATCGATCAGGAGACGCACCTCGACCCCATTTCTGGCTCGGTCCTTGAACGCGTCGATGAACTGCTGGCCAATCTCGTCGGGCTCGAAGATATAGGTCTCGAAGTTGACCGTGTCCTTGGCCTCCCTGATGGCCTTGAGCATAGCCGGATAGAACCCATCGCCATTCTGAAGGAGCTGAACCTCACCTCCGCGAAATAGCGGAGAGTTGAGAAAGCCGGCGGTCCACTCTACAAACCGGTCGGAGCCGGGATCGGCTTCGAAGCCCATGGTGTAGTCGTCGCTGGGCCAGTCCGGAAAAAACAGGGCTCCCAGAACGCTCACGAAGGCAATGAGACCGATGATCATGAGGGCCCAGGCCCACCAGGGCAGATCGGAACCGAAACCGAGCAACTCACTCATGTGCGGTGACCGTTGGGTGAAAGTCTATGCGGCCAAGCAGTGGATGATGATCGGAGCCGAACACCCGAGGACCGCGGTCCTGCGGGTGCTCGTCCAGCCGATGGACCCGGGCATGCCGAATGAGTCCGGGACCATCCCGGACCAGAAGGTAGTCCAACACCAGCCGGGGCAGGGCGTGGAAGGTATGGCGCCAGGACGGCATCGAAGGTGGGACCCCACAGGTGTATCCGGCGTCGGTGAGTGCCCGCCATGCCTTCTCGTACCGGCCCCTGCCCAGATTGAGATCGGCGCCGAGCACCACCGTGCCGTCGGGTATCGCACTGATCAGATGGCGAGCCTGACGCTCCCTGCCGCGGGTGCCCAGCCAGCGGTGTCCCGGAGGACCGCGAGGGTCGAGATGAGCGCTGACGACCCGGAGGTTCCGGCTCCCCAACGAAAGCGTAGAAGAGACCGCAACTCTGCGTTGCAGCACCAGCGGCAACTCGATCGCATGGGTGTCGACGAGCGGCAGCGTCGAGAGAATGGCGTTGCCCCGGTCACTCGGCAGCCCGCCATTTCTCATGGAAGGCGCGTAGCGGAGATTCATTCCCTGAGCCCGAGCGGTTTCGACCACGTCCTCCTGGGGGCCCAGTTGCGCGGTCAAAACTCGTCCCGCCGGACCCGAAGCGACTGGGGGAAGGCTGAGGTCGCTCCGATAGGCTTCCTGGACGAGCACCAGAAGCGGGAGATCCGGTTCTGCGCCGAGATGCACGAAATCTCCCTGTCGAACGCGGGAGATCACCGCCTGCAGCCTGCCTCGGCCAATCCACACATTCCAGCTGAGCACCAGCAGGCTCTCCGGTTCGCCTCCGGGCGGCTCCGCCAGATCCAGGGCAACCGGCGCGCCGACGTTTTGTCGCCAGGCCTCCAGTCTGAGCCGCTGGTCGGGGTGATGATGGATCAGCGTGAATTGGGATGGAACCGCCAATGTCTACCGCGCGACCTTGAGCCGGTTGTTGACCTCTCGAACACCGGTGACGGAGTTCACCAGGTCCTCTGCCAGCCATCTGGCATCGCGGCTGTCGATTGTTCCCGTGAGCGTCACTTCGCCGCTCTCGACGTGCAGCTCGACCTCGCTGGCGTCCAGATCCGGACTGTTGGTGAGCAACTCCCGGATTTCTTCGTAGATCTTGTCATCGGAGCGGCGCTGGAATTGCGAGCCCCTTCCGGCTTGCGAGCCACCCGGCTTTCGCCGCTCCGATCCACCGCGGCCATCTCCCCACGCCATCCGCAACTCTCCTTCGGCGGTCGAGACTATTATGCGTGTATGTTGTACCACTTCAAAGCCGTGGGACAGCCACTCTTCTGGAGTCGACCTGATGAAGGCCACAGATATTCGTCGCGGACACGTCATTTACTTCGAAGGCCAACCCTGTCGGGTCATGGAATTCACTCATCGAACACCGGGAAACCTGCGAGCCTTCGTCCAGGCCCGCATGCGCAACTTGAATTCCGGCGCCACCTTTGAGCATCGCTTCAGCGCCACCGAATTTGTGGAAGAGGCCCGGCTCGACACCAGACAGATGCAGGTCCTCTACCGCGACGCCGGCGGAGTACACGTCATGGACGCCGATAATTATGACCAGTTTACCCTGGATGAAGAAACGGTCGGAGATCAAGCCCAGTGGCTGGAGCCGGGGATGACCTTTCAGGCCGAGTGGCTGAGTGGCCGACCTATCGCAATCGAGCTGCCGGCAGTCGCTGAGCTGGAGGTGGTAGAAACTGCGCCGGTAATGAAGACCGCGACCAAGACCGCCAGCACCAAGCCAGCACGCCTGAGCAATGGCGTCACGATCCAGGTCCCCGAGTTCATCAACGAGGGTGAACGGGTTCGGGTCAATCCCCGAGAGGGCATTTACCTCGAACGCGCGAAGTAGCGGGCGTCGGGCGTTATCACGAGTGACTAAATTGCCCGGCATGGATGCCATAGTAGCCATTACCTCCCGTACCTCAGTCCGCCGCTTCCTGGACCAGCCGGTTCCTCGACACTTGATCCAGCAGCTGCTCGACTGCGCGGTCAGAGCGCCCAATCACAAGCTGACGGAGCCGTGGCGGTTTGCCGTTCTCACCGGTGCCGCCAAGGACCGCTTCGCCGAGATCCGGGCGCGCCACCGGCTCAAGCGTTTCAGTGATCCTGCGGCCGCGGAGGCGCAGGCAGCGGCCGAAAAGGTGCGGCAGGATGCGCGAAGCACCCCAGCATATGTCGTGGAGATGGTTGCCGTGAGCCCGGACGAGATTACCCGGGAAGATGATTATGCAGCAGCAATGATGGCGATCGGCAATCTGATGACGGCCGCTCAATCGTTTGGGCTCGGCACCTACCTCAGAACCGGCGGCGTGATGCGCGATCCAGCCTTGCTCGAGCTGGCCGCTGTGCCCGATGGTTTTCGGGTGGTGGGAATTATCTCCCTGGGCTACCCCGCTGAACCGGATCCGCCGCGGCGCCGGCGTTCGGCAGCGGAGTTGACTCAGTGGTTTGACTGACCCAGCAGCCGCTCCATGGCCTGTGCGTCCCGGATGGCAAATCCTTCCCAATCGTTGTTGAAGTAGAGATAGACCTCCTTCCCGGCATCAGCGAGCGACCGAATCTGACCGCTCCAGCTCTTGAGCTCCTGACGGGTAAATCCTCCGGCTGGCTCCTGTCCCCGGTGCATCCGGATATAGGTGAAACTCGCAGTAGTGATGCGGTCCGGATGAAGCCCGCCGCCAACCGGGATGCAGAGGGCCACGCCATGCTCGGCCAGCAGTCGATAGGTGTCGGTGGTATGCCAGCTCGCATGCCGGAACTCTACCACCCACTGGCGCCCGGGATGGAGCAGCTGGAGGAACGCCCGGAGCCTCTGAAGATCGATCTGCTGGTTGGGCGGCAGCTGAAACAGCACCGGGCCCAGCTTTGGCCCCAGCAGCTCCGCCCGTTCCATGAGGAGCGCGATTTCGTCGGCGACGTCCAGCAACCGCTTGATATGGGTGATGTAACGGCTCGCCTTGACGGCAAAGCGAAACCCCTCAGGGGTGACCTCCCGCCAGCGGAGAAACATCTCCGGGGTGGGCAACCGGTAAAACGGATTGTTCAGCTCCACGGTGGGAAAACGGGCCGCATAGTAGGCGAGCTCTTCCCGCTGTTTGAGCTTGGGGGGGTAGAACACGCCCTTCCGCCAGTGGCGGTAGACGTATCCCGAGGTTCCGATCCACACCTTTCCCGGGCCGGACATGTGACAATATACCGTTGCAGCGGAGCGAGTTCGGAAGTAAAATTGCGAGCCCTCTCCCCTGAGGGGCGAAAACTGCCGGGGTGAGTCACGTCACTGCCCCAAAACCCGAGGGGTGACAGCCTTTGAGGGCTGGATGCCACAGGCCGGCCTGGCCGCGAAGGACGTGGGCCTAGGCCAGGACGACTTTTACATCTACTCGGAGGGACAGATGAAGACCGTACTCACAGCACTGGCGCTGGTCGCCGGAATAGCCGCCTGCAATAAGGGCGGTACTGATTCGGCGCGAGTCGGGGAATCGGCCGACACCATGGTCACTCCTCGGACCACGCAGGACACCACGATTGTGACCAGCGACACCACCGTGCGCTCGGACACCACCGTGAAGGAAGGCGAAGTGAAGCATGACGGGAACATGAAGCGGGACACCGCCAAGCACTAGCCACGTCTCCGGGCGCGATGTTCTTTGGCAAGCCGCCCGCCGGCGCCGGGTAACCGGCGCCGGGCAGGTTCCCCCGCAGGCGCTGAAAGGCTTATCATTCCCCCCGTGTCCTCACACCCCCGCTCATGGCGCTCGGAGCAGATCCTGCTGTTTGGGCGCAATTTTCTTAAGCATCCCAAAATGCTCGGCAGCCTGATACCGAGCTCTCGTTTTCTGGTCAACCATGTGCTTTCGCAGGTGGACTGGAATCGCGCTCGGGTCTTCGTGGAGTACGGTCCGGGGGTGGGCACCTTCACTACCGAAATTCTGCGCCGGATGAGTCCGGACGCGGTTCTGGTTGTACTGGAGACCAACACGGACTTCGTGCAATTCCTTCGTGCCAAGCTGCAGGATGACCGGCTACATGTCGTTCATGGCTCCGCGGCGGATGCTGCCGCGGTACTGGACCGGCTCCAGCTCAGCCGGGCCGATTATGTGATCTCGGGTATTCCCTATACCACGATGCCGCCCGAGCTGCGAGAGTCGATTTTGCGCACCACCCATGCGGTGCTCGATCCGAACGGCGCCTTTCTGGTATATCAGTTTACCCGGGCCGTGCTCCCGCATCTGCAGCAGGTCTTCGGCTCGGTGTCTCAGGAGTTTGAGCCCCTCAACGTGATGCCGGCCCGGCTGTTTTATTGCCGACACCACGTTGATAGAAGCTCAGGCGATGGAAACGGCCGTCGGGCTAAGCGTTCCGGGCCACCGAGGTCTCTTCAGCCTTCGGCGCCTGATCCGACTGCGAATGCCAGACCTGCTCGATCGTCCGGCTGATTTCGGGCAGCACATCCTCCCGGACCGGCAGACCATCTTCCCGAAGAAAGCGCACCACCGCCCCAGGTATCACGTTGTGAAGCAGGGTCACCGCATGGGCGTAGTCGGAGAAGTGCTGCCGAGCCAGATCGGCTACCTCCTGCTCGCTCAGGGAGAGCGCGGTGGTGTGAAGCATGACGTAGCCTACCGTAGCCAGGCTGAACGCCGTGTAATCGTCGCGCAGGTTCTTGGCCAAACCCTCTTTTCTCACCAGATCGACCGCAGCTGCCCCGAGGCCTAGCAGGCTCGAGCCGGCACGCTTGATCGCATCGGCTGCACCCTTGGCACCTCGCCGATCACTTAGCTCCTTGAGGTCGGAGATGTGCTGTTCGGTTTTCCGAAGCACCTGCCGGAGGTCACGGGTGACCTCAGGATAATCGGCCAAATCCTCCAATTGTCCGCTGACCGCCTTCTGGATGTGCTCCTCCAGAGACAGCATATCCGTGATATAGCTGTTGATCGCTTCGTCCTTGTCACGCGCCACGTTAACCTCCAGAAGCAAGAATGCAGGTGAATTTGCGAGGGTGGTATAATGGGTCGGGCATAGCAGACTATCTGTGCCTACCATCACGTTAAGGAGCACGGGTAATGAGGTATCTGGGCGCGCACACCGTCGCAAATGGAGGCATCAGCATGGCCGCGCTCCGGGCAGGAAGCGCGGATATGAAGGCGCTCCAGATCTTCACCGCGCCGCCCCAGTACTATGGGGACAAAGCCACCATGAAGCCGGACCGTGTGCAGCGGTTCCGAGCGGCGCTCGACAGCGTTGGGATTGCCCCGGAGCAGGTAGTCGTCCATGCGGCGTACGTTCTCAACACCGCTACTGAGGATCCGACCAAGTCGGCCAGAGCGCGGGCCGGGCTCACCAAGGAGCTGGAGCGCTCCACCGCACTGGGGGTGGGAGGAGTCTGCTTTCATCCCGGTGCCGCCATCGGAGGAGACCGTTCGGCGGCGGCGTCGCGGGTTGCCGAGGCCATTACCCAGGCTTTGGAAACGGTAGCGGGGAAGACCCGGGTTCTGGTCGAGAACACGGCTGGAGCGGGCACCACGATCGGTCGGACGGCGGAGGAGATGGGCGCCATCCTTGCAGGCGTTCCTCAACGGCTCAAGCACCGCACTGGCTACGGCCTGGATACCTGTCACCTGTTTTCCTCGGGACACGACATCACCCGGTCGGAGGAGGAGTTCCGGAAAACTCTCGACCGGTTCGAGCAAGCCGCCGGATGTCCCCCCTCGTTCTTCCATCTAAATGACAGTGAAGGAGCGTTGGGATCGAACAAGGACCGACATGTGCTTATCGGGCAGGGCAAGATTGGGAGTGAGGCGTTCCGGTGGCTCCTTCGGGACCAGCGGAGTGAAGGCATCCCTTTGATCCTGGAGACTCCACAGAAGCATTATGACATTCCCGATGACGATCCCTCCGCCGATCCGTTCGATCTCGCCATGATGAGCCTGCTCGCGTCGCTCATGTAAGCACCTGGCTGGCAGGTCGCCCGGCCCCAGGCCTTCCTGGCCGACAGACAACATCCTACCTCTCGTGCCGCAAGCTCTTATCGTGCAAGCCTCCAGCCCTTCGACCCCTGCCTCGACAGCAGTGTGCACCACTTCTTGCGTAAACCGGGCCCCTGCGCACGCTCAATCGCGAAAGGGACCGGATCATTTCTTACCTGTCGAGTGGCTCAGGTTGGACTCAGCTCAGGAAGCCCAGCCGGGCATTTCTGACCGTGCTGGCGGCGGCAGGGTTTGCCGGCGCTTTGCTGCTGACTCCAAATGTCGAGCTGGCCATGCCGTCAATTGCCGGCGGGATCTCGGCTCACCCGCTGATGCTCCGCCGCGCCGCCGGCGCGGCAAGCAGAGTTCCTATCGATAGCACCACGTGGGAACGGGAGGTCGTCGCCCGCTACGATCATCTGCCCCTGGCGCAGATCCTCAGCAACTCAGCCGATCCGGCCATGGCCAACCGGGTGGCCCGGGCCATCGTCAAGGAAGCGCGAGAGCTGCAGCTTTCGCCCAGCCTCCTCACCGGCGTACTGCTGACCGAGAATGCCCGGTTGGAACCGGAGACCGTGAGCAATCGGGGAGCCGTGGGACTAATGCAGGTGATGCGTTTCCATGCGGGGGTCTTCGACTGTGATTCCGACGACCTGCTCCAGGTCGAGGCAAACATCTGCCACGGCGCTCGCGTTTTTGCCAGCTATCTGAAGCGAACCAGAGATGTGCGCTCAGCGCTCCTGCGCTACAACGGATGCGTCAAGACCAGGTCAACTCCCAGCTGCCGTCGCTACCCGGGTAAGGTCCTTCGCCAGGCCGACCAGATCAGGCACCAGTTGCTGCTCTATTTGCCGCGGGAAAAACTCAGCAGCATCGAGACCTCGTCGCCGGCGCTGTAAGTGTGAAGCGGGGTAAATCAAAACGGCCCCGAAGGGCCGTTTTATTGTCAGCTTGCCTGAGGTGCATCGTCTGCAGGAGGCATTCCGGCCCGGCTTTCCGGCTGCGGTTCCTCGGCCGTGCCTTCGCGGCCTTGACGAAAGCCACCTCGCTGGAACCGATCCCACTGATCGCCGGCGCGGCGCCGCATGTCGGAGGCTGCGCCCTGCACCCGGGAACGCACCGGAGCGGCCCGATCGCTGGTAAGAAAGTAGGTGGCAGCTACACCAGCCGCGAGCGCGACAATGGTGCCGAGCGGACCCGAATCCTCATCCTCTCCGCTCAGATCGATGTCTCGAATCCGGTCTTTGGCTTTGGTCCAGCGCTCCTCAACGTCTTCCCATTCCTCACCGGCGTCCTCCCGGAGCTTGGCCAAACGCTCTTTCGCCCGTTTGCGAACCTTGCTGCTCGCCTCCTGTACGTCTTCCAGGCTGTCCCCTACGCCCTCTCCGAGGGCCGCCAGACGTTTCCGCAGCAGCTTTCGAGTCTTGGTTCCAGGTTGAGGCGCGGCCAACAAGCCGATGCCCACCCCGAGGAGCGTGGCAAACAGAAGCGAGCCGGCTCCGGTTCCCCTCCGGTCACGAGCATCGAACCAAGGGTCGAGCGGGTCGCCGCTCCCGCGCTGTGGTGTGGCCATGAATCCCCCAATCCCGCCCGGCAGGGGGCGAGCGTGATTGAACCGGATCGGTTTCGGATCTGCCAGTCCGAAACGTGGTAATCGCACACTAATAAATACCTCAGAGGAGCGAAACGTCTTGCATTACACAGTCTGAGGTCGAAAAACGCACCAATTTGCACTGCCCCCAAACCGGTCCCTGGCGGCACCCCGGTGAGGTCGGCGTGCGGGAACGGTGGCCGGAGCTTATGACATAATGCCGCGAATTGATTGAGCTTACCAGTCCGGCTTCCGTCCGATTCAACCGTTAGCGGAAGCTAATCCCGAAATAAGCACGGAATTGGCACCCCGTCCGGCTAATCCCCGGAGCGGCCGGCAAGGCCGTTCGATCCTATTTCCCCGGGCCTGGACAGCGTGCCAAGTCCCACGAACCACCGAGTGTGAGCCATGTACCTCGTCGAACTCCGGCCGGGCAAGGAAGAACTCTATCGATCCAGCGACGAGCTCGCCTTGGCCATCCGCAATGGCGATGTAGACGCGCGCTCCCGGGTGTACCATCGGGCCACTGCCAAGTGGATCTCGATTACGCTGCATCCGCAATATCGAGCGATAGTTGCTGCCGCAAAGGACGACTCAGGCGGCCGTCCGCTCCGCCGGGTTTGGGGCATGCTGAGTGGCGGTATCGGCGAACCGGGCCTGCCGCCGCAGCAGCAGGGACCCACGAACGGTCCCACCATTCAATACCGCTGGCGTCGCCCCCTCGCCCTGGGTATCTCGGCGCTGCTGCTGATGTCGGGCATTCAGCTGGCGTTTTCCGGACCCCGGCCTCAGTGGGGCAGGTCTGGACGAGTCGCCGTGGTAACTAAGGCGGCCCTCAGCAATCAGAGGGCAGTGCCAGCCGAAAGAAGGGTTCAGGCCGAGGCCTTGAGCGACGAGACGGCTAGCGGGCTGGTGTCCCTGGCCAGCAACAACACCGTATGGGAAGAGCCGGCAGATACCCTGGAAACGGACAACATCGAGCCAACGCCGGCCAAGCCGTTACTGCCGCGCGCACCGACGCTGCGCTCCAACTCACTGCAGGACGCGTTAGCCCCAGGCGCCGTCACCCCGGCCTCAAAGAATTCCTTGCCGGGCCTCCTGGCTCGCTACACTGCCGCACACGATGCCGCGCAAAGTCGGCTGGAAACCGGCATGCGAGTGGCGCGGCTGACCAAGATGTTTGCCGCATCCCGGCTGAGTCCAGACGGCGGCGTCACCGATACCCGGATGAGCCTGGCAGGTGCAGCCAACATCATCAGGGTATACCGGCAGCAACAGGCCGCCATCGAGAAGGCCTATCAGGACACGGTGACTTCTCTGGCGCGGCAGCAGAGCTGGTCTCCCCGCAAGGTGCGCCAGTGGTATTCCCGGCCACCGAGAAAAGAAGCTCCGACACTCGAGTTGATCAGCGGCTCGCTGGTGTCGACTTTTGACAGTCTTCTCGGAGTACTGAACGCTCAGGCGGGCGCCTACAAGATCCGGGGCACCGCTATTGCCTTCGAGGATCCGGCGGCAAGTCAAGCCTACGGTGCATTGCGGAGGAAGATCAAGGAGCAGATCGACGGGGCCGTAGCGGCCGGTGGTGCCACGTCTTCAGGTGTTACCAGTCTCCTTTTGCAGGCAATCGGAACCACGTCGTTACCGCGGGAGACCTGAAGCCGAAAGCTCGTCGCGTAACACCCTGCCAGGTACTTCACTCATCGCCCGCTGGGCCAGCACCTGCTCGCCTCGGGCGATAAGTGTTTGTGCCGCCTCCTGGGGAGAGACGCCACGACGGCGGCTCCCATGGTGGTCGGTTGCCAGGAGATCCACCAGGCCGGCGTCGACCATTTGCCAGGCCAGCTGCTCCGAGCCCGGACTCGAGCCCTGGTAGTGGCCGGTGAGACTGCCCACGTTGACCTGCAGCAAGGCTCCCATCTCTTGCCACGAGTGCATCACGTCGAGGGGCTCGTGCCCCGCCAGATACCGGTATCGTTCCGGATGAGCGATCACAATGTGCCGGCCGGCATCCGCCGCCTCTCGCACCACATCATTGTGGTTGCCCTGCAGGTCGAATCCGAACTCTACCAGCAGCGATCTGCCGGGAAGTCCCACACCATATCGGCGTACCACTCGTCGAAGCGACGCCGCGTCGGGCGCCAATATTTCCTGACCCAGCCAGAGCTCGGGGAGATCCGTCCGCCCAGCCGCGGCAGTGGCCAGCTCGTCGAAGGCGCGTCGCTGGCGCCCCAGCTCGCGGTCCACGTCCGACGAGGTGCTCAGATGGGGAAGGAGCAAGTGGGGCGTGGTGACGACGGATCGTACACCCTCTCGGTACAAACCGGCGAGGGAGTCCAGCGACTCGGCCACGGTACGGGTGCCGTCATCCACGCCGGGGACCAGATGGCTGTGTAGGTCGATGATGGGGAACGCGGGTTGGGTCTGCTTGGTCATGCAGCGAGTCTAAGGCAACGATCGGGCCAGCGACAAGGTGGTCCGGCCGAGCGAGCACGTGTAGTCTTCAGCACGCTATCACACGAGCGGAGTCTTACGTGAGCACGGCTCGACGCACCCACGGGTTTCGCGAATCGGTTATCAGGGGGATGACCCGGCTTGCCCGGGAACACCGGTCCATCAATCTGGCTCAGGGGTTTCCCAACTTTCCAGCCCCGGAGCTGTTGAAGGAAGCGGCGAAACGGGCAATTCAGGACGACATCAACCAGTATGCCATTACCTGGGGTGCCCAGCGACTCCGCGAAGCGCTGGCCCGCACGTACAACCAGTGGTACGGGATGGAGGTGGATCCGGAGCGGGAGATCACGGTAACCTGCGGCGCCACTGAAGCGATGATCTCTGTTCTGCTCGCTCTGGTGAATCCCGGGGATGAAGTCATCGTGTTCGAACCGTTCTACGAAAATTACGGGCCGGACACCATTCTGGCCGACGCGAGCCCGGTGTACGTGCCGCTCGAGCCCGGCCGGCCACTGGACCTCGACCGCCTGGCTGCAGCGTTCTCTCCTAAGACCCGAGCCATCATCATCAACACTCCCAGCAATCCGGCAGGCAGAGTACTGGACCGAGCGGAGCTGGAGGCCATCGGAGAGCTGTGCATTCGACACGATGCTATCGCGATTACCGATGAGATCTACGAGCACATCCGCTTCGAGGGGGATCATATCCCCATCGCCACACTGCCGGAGATGCGAAACAGAACGGTGACCATCAGTGGGGCTTCAAAGACCTTCAGCGTAACGGGTTGGAGAGTGGGTTGGATCATCGCTCCGCTGGGGATGACGGACGCGATCCGTAAGGTGCACGATTTCCTGACCGTAGGCGCGCCGGCGCCGCTGCAGGAAGGGGTGGCGGTGGCTCTCGATGAGCTGGGACGCGAGTTCTACGACGGGCTGGCCCAGAGCTACCGCGCTCGTCGAGACCTGCTGCATTCCGCACTTATCGAAACGGGCTTCCGTTGTACTCCGCCGGAAGGGGCGTACTACATCCTTTCGGATTTTTCTGGACTGCGTGACCTGGTACCTTCGGGTCCTCAGCTCGACGACACCGGCTTTGCGGTGTGGCTGTCCCGGGAGATCGGCGTGACGCCAGTGCCCGGCTCCAGCTTCTATCGCCAGGGACGAGGCCAGACCACTGTGCGGTTCGTGTTCTGTAAGACCGACGATGTTCTGCTCGAGGCCACCCGGCGGCTTCGCACCCTACCTTCCCGGACTGGTGCCTCGGCGGATCGCCCGCTCGAGCCCGCCACCCGCAGCGGGCTGCAGCGCTGACAGCCGGCTCCCTGCCTGAATCGACCCGACCTCTCGCCCTGGTCACTGGGGCATCGGTGGGTATCGGCCTGGAATTCTGCCGGCAGCTGGCAGCTGCCGGGTACGACCTGATGGTTGTATCGCGGGATGCGGCTCGACTGGAGGCGCTGCGACTGGAGCTGGAGCAGCAAGCGATAGCAGTGGACGTTTTTCCGGCCGATCTCACGCGGGACGACGATGTGACTCGGCTGGTGGGATTGATCGCGGCCTCGCCGAGGCTCGAGCTGCTGGTGAATAACGCCGGATTCGGCACTCGCGGTACCCTGGCGGATGCAAGCCCATCGCAGCAGGAGGCCATGCTTCGTCTGCATACCATCGCTCCGATGCGACTGAGTCAGGCCGCGCTGCCGGGGCTGATCCAGCGGGGGCGGGGAGGGATCATCAACGTTTCATCCGTGGCATCCTTTTCCTACTCGCCCGGAAACGTCAATTACTGCGCGACGAAGGCATATCTCACCAACTTTAGCGAAGGACTGGCCGCGGAGCTCCGGGGCACCGGAGTTCGGGTACAGGCTCTCTGTCCCGGCTTTACCCATTCCGAGTTTCACGAGCGGATGAAAGCTGATCCCCGGCTGGTACCCGGATGGATGTGGCTCTCGGCCCGTCAGGTGGTGAGATCCTCGCTGCGGAATGTGCGGCGCAGGGGGCCAGTCGTATGTGTTCCCGGTCTGCGTTACAAGCTGATAGTGTTTTTGCTCCGCCACGTGCCCCGCTCCTTCATCGGCTGGGCAGCCCGGCATCGGTCCACCGGGATGTGAGATTGAGGGGATTCCTGGGTGCAACTATCTGCAGTGTGGGTCAGATTCGGCACCACTCTTCTCACACCCCCAGAGAGACCGGGGGCTTTTCTTTGAGCTCGACTCCACCTTTCCGGCCTCAAGACCGATACTCCACGGTTGAGGACGGTGCCGGGCTCTCTGGCCGTAGTGGCGTTGCTCTTGCTGTCTGGAACCTCCTTCTCCTATCCAATCAGCATCCCTAGGTCGAGCAGGAGGTCGGATGAGGTACATCGCGCTTCTCGGAATTCTGGCCGTTGCGGCCACCGGATGTAACCGCAGCAAGGCGGAGCTGGCCAAAGCACTGGCGGAGTCGAAGGCCGCGGAGGCCCAGAAGGACAGCCTGCTGACCGAGGTTCTCGAGACCACGCAATTTGTCGGTGACCTGAATAGTGAGCTGGCCAAGGCCAAGGCCGTTGCGGTTTCGGCAGAAGGCGCCGATCGCGGTATGCCCGGTGCGCAGCTCGATCGGGAAGAGCGCAAGGCCACGCTGGAGCGAATTCAGCAGGTGATTGCGCGGCTCAACGAGAGCGAAGCCAAGCTCACCGCCACAGAAAACCGGGTCAAGAACGCCAAGATCCGCAACGCGAGACTGTTGGCGCAGATCACCACGTACAAACAGACTATCGAGGACCTCAAGACGGCTGCCGAACAGCAGCGAGCCGAGCAGGAGGCGGTCATTGCCGATCAGCGCAATCAAATCGCCAACCTTTCCGGTCAGGTGGACGAGTTGAATGTCCAGGCCGCGTCGCTGCGCGACACGGTGGTGCATTTGACCGCTTACAAGAATCGGGTCTACTACGCGATCGGGACCAAGGATGAGCTGCTGAAGAACGGTGTCGTGATCCGGGAAGGAAAGAAGTTCCTCTTCTTCGGAGGGACTCGTCTGGAGCCCGCGCGCAAACCGAACCTGGATGCGTTCACGATGATCGACAAGACGCAGACCGTTTCCATACCGCTTCCCCACCCGGGCAAGCGCTACAAGATCATATCCCGTCAGAGTCCAGAGTATCTGACTGGCCAGGTGACCGGGAACGGAGAGGTCGAGGGGGTGGTCGAGATCGCGCAGCCTGAAGAGTTCTGGTCAGCGTCGAAATACCTGATTCTCGTCGAAAACTAGACCCAGTTTCGAGAGCACTCTGGCGGGAGCCGGCGAGAGGCCGGCTCCCGCTACTTTTTGTGCACTGTTGTGACGCACATCACAAATCCCGACATGGGCTTACAAACAATTTTGTCAACATCCTCGACATATGTTGATGACCTTGAAATCTGTCGTGGGTGATGCGCAGCACGGCCCACCGAGGGAATGCATCCATATTCACGTTGTTACCGATCCCATTTATTTCTTCCTCCCGGAGGTTGCTCGTGCGGAACGTCACACTTGCCCTTGCGTTCGCTGCGGTCTGGACCGTCAGTGGCTGCAAGAAAACTGGAGATGGCCAGTACGAAGTGCAGAAGCCTGTGGTGGGCACCGAGACCGACACGGTGAACACACCGACCGTCGAGACCGGCACGGTAAAAGACACGGTCACCGTCCCCAAGGTCGAGAGCGAGAAGAAGGAAGTCACCGTCCCCAAGGTTGAGGTCAAGAAGCCCAATCAGTAGTCGCTCTCCCAGTTCGCCCTCTCCAAAATCAGCGATATATTGCCGACACCGCGGGGGAAACACCGTCTCCGCGGAGTCTGCTTTTCAGTTCGGACTTTTATGTCACCACTGATCCCACATCTCATGCTGTGGGCGATGGCTGCGGTTGCGCCTTCGCTGATCGTCGCCCAGGACCGGCTCGTCATACGGGCCGGCCGACTGGTGGACGTCGATCGCGGCGAGGTCCGCCGCGACCAGGTGGTGTTGATCCGGCTCGGAAAGATTGAGGCCATTCAACCTGCCTCGGCTCCGCTACCCTCCGGCATTCAGGTCGTCGACCTCAGCCGCTACACCGTGCTCCCGGGCCTGATCGATTGTCACAGTCATCTGATCGGTGAGGCCGCCGCCGCGGATGTGCTGCAGCCGCTCGAGCGCTCCGAGGCCCAGGAGGCATTCAGTGGAGTGCGTAACGCGCGGGCGACACTGCTGGCGGGATTCACAACGGTCCGCGATGTCGGGACCTATCGCGCCTTGGTCGACGTTGCCCTGAGGGACGCGATCAACGACGGTACGGTGATTGGCCCGCGGATGAAGGTGGCCGGAGCGTACGTGACGGTTTCGACCGGGGCGGGAGAGTTGGTAGGCGCCGCTCCAGACGTGACCATTCCCGCCAGCTTCCGATTCGGTGTGGCAAACTCGGTTGACCAGGTCCGGGAGCGGGTTCGCGCCATTCTGAACGGTGGGGCCGACTTCATCAAGATCCTGGCGACCGGTGCGGTGTTTACCCGAGGCACCAAGCCGGGCGTCTCCGAGTTTACCGAAGAGCAGATCCGGGCGGCGGTGGACCAGGCCGCTGAGTACGGCACCTTCGTCGCCGCTCACGCGCACGGAGCAGAAGGGATCAAGCGAGCGGTGCGGGCCGGCGTCCGTTCTATCGAGCACGGATCGCTGATGGACGACGAGGCGATCGCCCTGATGAAGCAGCGGGGCACCTGGCTTGTGGCCGACATCTGGAACGGCGACTACACCGACAGCGTGGGACGAGCCGAGCGGTGGCCGGAAGACATTCTGCGCAAGAATACCGAGACTACCGAGATTCAACGCGCAGGGTTCCGCAAAGCGGTTGCTGCGGGAGTCAAAATCGCCTACGGCACCGACAGTGGGATCTATCCCCACGGACTCAATGCCATGCAGTTGCCGTACATGGTGAAGTACGGCATGACCGCAATGCAGGCCATTCGCTCGGCCACGCTTTCCGCCGCGCAGCTGATGATGTGGCAGGATAGCGTGGGCTCCATAGCACCCGGGAAATATGCCGATATCATCGCGGTCGAGGGCGATGCATTGGCCGATCTGAGGAGTTTTCGGAAGATTGCCTTCATCATGAAGGGCGGAGTTATCTACCAGCGCCCGTGAGGAGATTGTGAGCAAAGGTATCGCCAGGGGCCGGTCACGCACGTCCGGCCTGACATTCATCGGCATCTTGCTGGGTTTCACCAGTGGCGCGGCGCAGACTCCAGCGCTGCGCAAGCTGACCCTGGACGACGTCTACCGGTTTCGGGAGGTCAGCGCGCCGGAACTCTCTCCTGATGGTGGGTGGGTCGCGTATACCGTGGGAACCGCCGACAGCATAAAGGATCGCACCACCCGCGACCTCTTTATGACCAGCTGGGATGGGCGGCAAACCTTGCGGCTTACCACGTCACCTTCGAGCGAGGGTACTCCGCGCTGGAGCCCGGACGGCCGCTACCTGGCCTTTCTCTCCGATCGGGAGGATCCCCACGAGGTGCAGCAGGTATGGCTCCTCAATCGGCAGGGAGGAGAAGCCGAACGGGTCAGCAATCTGCCAGGCGGAGTCAGCCAGTATGCCTGGTCGCCCGACAGCAAGCGCCTTGCTCTGATCGCCAGTGACCCGGATCCCGACACCGTTGCAACGGGCACCGACACCAGCGCACGGCGAACTCCGCCCATCGTGATCAACCGGTTCCAATTCAAGGAGGATGAGACCGGCTATCTGGGGAAGCAACGAGACCACCTGTATGTGCTCGACCTGGCGAGCCGCAGGGCAACCCTCCTGACGCCGGGCAACTACAACGAGCTGGCCCCATCCTGGTCGCCCGACGGGAAACGGATTGCGTTCACCAGCAAGCGCCAGGCGGACTTCGACCGCACCAACAACTGGGACATCTATGTGGTCGACGCGAGTCCAGGCGCCACCCCTACCCAACTCACCACATTTCCGGGCCCGGACATGGATCCTGAATGGGGTGGCCGGGGTCCGGCCTGGAGTCCGGACGGAAAGTCCTTGGCCTATGTGCAGGGAGGGTCGCCCAAGCTGATCTACTACGCAGGGCAAAAACTGGCGGTGGTGCCCTCAGCGGGTGGACCGGCCAAGCTGTTGACGCCCACCCTGGATCGAAACGTTCTCTCTCCTCGGTGGTCGGCCGACGGCTCCAGGATACTGTTCCTGCTGGAGGACGACCGGGTCACTCAGCTCGCCAGCGTTCCAGCACAGGGAGGCACGGTGCAACTGCTCACCAGGGGACGCCGGCTGGTGAGCGACTACTCCGCTGCGGGCGGCCGTGTCACGGTGCTCGCCAGCACGCCCGGTGCGCCCGCTGAGGTGTTTGCCTTGGAGAACAGCGAGCTCCGGCCGTTATCCCGGCAGAATGACGGCTGGCTTCGCGGGGTTCAGCTGGCTCCAGTGGAGGAGATCTCCTTTCGGAGCCCGGATGGCACCGCCATCAATGGATTTCTCGTGCGCCCGGTTGAATTTCAGCAGGGGAAGCCTGTTCCCACCATTCTTCGAATTCACGGCGGGCCGGTGTACCAGTTCTCCAATGAGTTCGCCTTCGAATGGCAGCTGTTCGCCGCCGAGGGGTTTGCCGTGGTTGCGGCCAATCCGCGGGGCAGCTCGGGCCGGGGAGAAAAATTTTCCACCGCTATCTGGGCTGACTGGGGGAATAAGGACGGACAGGACGTTCTCGCTGCCGTCGACTACGCCGTGGCACAGGGAGTGGCGGATTCCACCCGTTTGGGCGTAGGAGGCTGGAGCTATGGCGGAATTCTGACAGACCAGGTGATTGCCCGAGACCAGCGATTCAAGGCGGCGATCAGCGGTGCGGGGCAGGGAAATGCACTTGCCGGGTACGGTACCGATCAGTACGTCAGAGAATACGAGGCGGAACTGGGAACACCGTGGGGAAACACCGAGGCCTGGCTCCGGGTGTCCTATCCTTTTCTTCATGCCGACCGGATCGTGACACCCACTCTCTTCATGTGCGGAGACCAAGACTTTAACGTTCCGCTGCTCAACTCGGAGCAGATGTATCAAGCGCTGAAGAGCTTGGGCCGAGACGCCCAGCTGGTGATCTACCCGGGGGAGTACCACGAGATCAAGAAGCCCAGCTACGAACGGGACCGGCTCAAGCGGTACGTGGAGTGGTATGGCCACCACCTCAAGGGGCAGGCAGAGCAAGCGGCAACCCACTAGTCCGCGATTGCTGATTCACCTGTTTCGGCTCGCGGTCCCGGTGGGCGCCCTGGTAGCCGCAGTTCCTAGCTGCGGCCTGATCTTCCCGCAGAACCATCCTGCCCCGAAATCGTCTTCCGGCCAGCCAACCTCCGTGCTGGTGGAAGTCGAGAGTCACAACTGGAGCGACATCACCGTTTACTTGATGGCTGGGGGTCTTCCACAGCGCTTGGGGATGGTGACGGCTTTGGGCGCTGCCAGCTTTGATTTCCCGTCGGAAAGGCTCAACAACAGCGCCGGGGTCCGGTTACGAGCCTTGCCCGTTGCGGGGCAGCCGTTCACCAGCGAAAACATCCTCGTGGTACCGGGCCAGGTGATCACCTGGACTCTGGAAAACAATCTCGACCGATCCAGCTTCTCCGTTTATTGAATCCCATGGTGGCCCTTCGCCGGGTGCTCAGCTTCGGTGTATTGCTTTCAGCGGGCGTGGGCTGTGGTCTTTTTTCTTCCCACTCCAAGGATTCCTCCGGGTCGAACGACTCCTCACTTGACTCGGAAATCCTGGTCCTGATCGAGAATCACCACTGGAGCGATATCGTCATATACCTCATGGACGGCAATCAGTCCCAACGATTGGGAATGGTCGCCGGGCTCAGCAACGGGCAGTTCACCTTTCCCTTCCGCAAATTGACCACAGGAGGAAACGTCCGGCTGCGGGCCTATGCAGTCGGCGGGTCCGGCTCCACCACCAGTGACGATCTTCGGATCCAGCCCGGCCAGGGAGTCAAGTGGATATTGGAGAGCGATCTCGACAGATCATCCCTCTCAGTGTTCTAGCACCCAGCTCTTAGTGACTACGCGTCCCGGTTCAGGCAGCCTCCACCTGTGCTCGGGACGTTGGGATTGTTCTGCTCTCTACGTGGCAGGGGAAGGTTCACGTCGGTCCCATAGGTGAGGCCGCTCTTGAACCAGGCGCCAGTTGGAAACACCGTTTCCGGATCGCGGCCATACTGCCGAATCAGCCGCCGCATATCACCCAAACGATGTCCGGTGGCGTAGAGCCAGAACGCGCGCTCAGCAAACAGTTGATCAACCGCATCATCGACATTGCCGGGGGTGGCCAGCGGATCCAGCTCTACCAGGTCGCGCAGATCGTTCAGTCGCTGGGTCATAGCCGAATACGCACCGGTCTGAAGCTCGCTCTCGGCAATGATGAGCTGGGCTTCGGTGTAATCCGCCAAGGGGACCGGTGCATCGAATCCGGAGTACTTGCTGGGGAACCAGCTCTCGGTGTTGTTGTCCGACGCAATTCCGGAGTCACCGGTGACCCTGACATCGGCGGCGGAAATGTAAGGCAGGCCATTACCGCCCTCCTGGTCTTCCACGCCAAACTCCCCGTTGTTGAATGCCTCGAAGATCCCGTTGTGCAACGCGGCGGGAGTCGACGAGTGCTCGGTCTCATACAGGAAGTCAGCCGGAACGGTCGCAACGGCAGCAGCCGCCTCGGCAAAGCGGCCCTCATCCAGCAAGGCGCGTCCGAGCCCGACGGAGGCCAGTGAGTGGATCGGGTCGCCGGCGACGATGCTGGGATGGGCCAGTGCGGTATTGAACCGAAGGATCGCTGTATCCAGGACCTGAGCCGTCGTCAGCGCGGTTCCGAACACGATCTGATCATTCTCGATGTGGCTGACCGTAATCCCGGAGCAGAAACCTTCCGCTAGCATGGTGTATACGTACCCGGCCAGCGAGTGCATCTCCGGAATTCCCGTGTCGGCATCCGGATCAGTGCCGAACGATTGAAGGGCTACTGCGGCGTCCTCGGCTGCACTCCGAGCGCGATGCAGCGACTGATACAGCTCAGCCAGTCCTGCGGTGGTCGGCTGAGTCAACCGGAGGTCGACCTCGGTGCGGCTGGGGATGAATCCGGGATTCACGAACTCATCGCCCAGGATGCCGCTCAGCAGGACGTAACCGTCGGAGAAGTCGTTGGAATTGCTCGGGTCGGTATTGCCCGGAATTCCCACCGGCTGGAAATCACCATCCTTGGCCAGGGTGAAAATGCTGATGGCGCCCAGTCTCTTGGTGGCGGCCCCTGTCGGCGTATTCAGATCTTCCGACCCGACGATGTTGGGCGGGTCCGTATCGAGGAGCCCGCACGCGGCGACCCCGGTGAGGAGCAACGGGGCAGCCGAGGCAAACAACCGGGCGCTCAATTTTGCAGAATGCATTGCTGTGGTCTCCCGGTCAGAAGCCAAGGTTCACTCGCGCGACCCAGTAGCGGACCTGAGGCTGCGAGAAAAAGTCGGTGGCGGCGAAATTGCTTGAGCCTTCCCGTCCTTGCCCGAAGCCGTTCACCTCAGGGTCGATTCCGCTGTAGTCATCGATGGTCAGAAGATTGCGGCCACTGAGAGTCAGGCTGAGGCGGGATGTCCGGAGCGCCCGGGCGATGTTGTCGGGTGCATTGAAGGTGAGTGACAGCTCGCGCAGCTTGATGAACCAGGCCGGCTCGAAGAAACCCCACTCGGTAAAGCCGTTCGGGTCTCCGTAGGTGTACGCCGCAGCGGCTGCCTGATCCTTGAGGGGAGCGGTGGGGTCGATCAGCGCCCGACAGTAGATGACGCCGCCGCCGCAGCGGAAGGAGTCGGTCCCATTCTCAATCCAGTGCCCGCCGCGATAATCGAAGAGCGCTCCCACGTTGAACAGGTTGCGGAAGAAAGACAGTGCGGTCCGGAGGCCGAATTCACGAGTGGGGACGGCTGACCCGCGGTACACCGCCGTGTCGCCGACCTGGTATTCACCCGGCTCGATGACGCCGTTGCCGTTGGCATCGCCGTACGAGAGGATGGGCCGGTCCCATATGCCACCCAACGGGTAACCCTCCACATGCCGCTGGATGAAGCCCAGGGTGATCGGTGCCACTCCTTCGCCCAGGTCATCGAGATTGTTCTTGTAAAGTGAGCCGGTGAATGTCAGATCCCAGGCGAACTTGGGCTGGTCGATGATACGGGTATCCAGCCGCAACTCGACGCCCTGATTGGACACCTGGCCCAGATTGAAAAACTGGGTACTGGTGGTTCCCAGCGAGGGCACGATCTCACGCTTGATCAGTGCATCGCTGGTTTGCTTGTAGAAGTAGGTTGCTTCGAGAGTCACTCGGTTGGAAAAGAGTGTCGCATCGAAGCCGGCTTCGATCTCTTGCGACAGCTCCGGCTTCAAATCCGCATTCCCCAGATTGGCTATGGTAACGCCACTGCTCGATACCGCATCCTTGCGCACGGCGGACTGACCATAGAAGCGAAGGGCATCGATGGTTCCGGGCTGCTGTGTGGACTGGCCATAGGCAGCGCGTAACCGCAGGGTGTTGAGCCATCCCCCAGCCTGCTGTTCGCGGGCCACCCAGGAGGCGCTGAGTTTCGGTAGGGGCCGGCTGTTGAAGTTCTTACCGAAGGCGCTGTTATCATCCAACCGCATACCGGCGGTGAGGAAGAGCCGGTTTCGATAGCTCATCTGCTGATCGATAAACCCACCGGCTGACCGGCTCTCCACGTAGTCATCTGAGGCATCGGTGGTTGCCGCACCGAAGATCGACTCAGTGCCCCGTGCCAGCCCCTGGCCCTGGGAGTAATTACTGGTGTGGAGGTTCCGGAAATATTGGCCACCGAGCGCGGTTCTTCCGCTCCAGGCCGATGTCACCTTATAGCTGGCGGCAGTAAACAGATCCACCGACAGCTGCGACGTCAGCCCTCGGGTAATGTTGAGCTGACCCTCGGCCTCGGTCGGGTAGGCAAAAGGATTGATTTCTCCCGTTGGCCAGAACTGGGTGTCCTGATTGTTGGTCACATCGTAGCCGAACGTCGCTCTGCTGCTCAGCCACTGGAGTGGTCGCCAGTTTGCGGTGAGGCCACCGGTGAAGCGTCCAACGCCTTGACGGTTTCGCTCGGCAAAAATCTCCGCCGGGATCAGAAACCACCCTCGATTTATGTCCTGAGGCAACCCGCTCCCGTCGCCACTTCCGATCACCGAGTTGAGGGTATTGTCGTTCTCCAGAAGATGGAGCTGACTGCTGAGGTAGCCGAGCGAGAGCTGCAAATCCGCGTTGGACGCGACCTTGGCGCTGGCATTGGCTCGAAGGCTGAGCTTGTCCAGTGAGTTGGGCCGGACCTGCTCCGGGGGGATGTTGCCGTTAGTGGCCTGGCTGACCGAGTCGAAATCGAAACCACGCATCTTGTAGACGCCGACTTCTCCCTCGTATTCAGCGGAGAGAAAGTACGTGGCCGCATCGGTGCCGCCTGCTACGTTCAGCCCGTACTGCTGGCGGTGCCCCGGAGAAAGGGGACGCTGGGCTGGGTCGTTCAGAGGATTGTAGGTATCGATCCGGCTCTGCACACAGGTGCCCTCGGCTTGCAGGAGCAGGGTACAACCAGAGGCATCTCCGGTAGCCGGGTCGAAGTTCGGATCGCTCGACCGGCCGAAGTAATTCGTCCGATAGGTATTCTGGTCCTCGACCGCCCCCTGTTCAATGAACGCGTTCCAGCGAGGTTTTCCCGCGACCCCTCTCTTGGTGGTGATCAGAACCACGCCGTTAGCGGCTTGAATACCGTAGAGGGTGGCGGCGGAAGGGCCTTTCACGATCTCGATGTTCTCGATGTCGTCCGGGTTCAGGTCATTGATCCGAGAGGTGGACTGGCCTCCGATGTTATAGGCATACCCATTGGGTTGGGCATCGATCCTGACACCGTCCACGTAGTAGAGCGGCTCATTCGACAACGACACGCTGTTGGACCCGCGAATCCGAATCTTGGTGCCGGTACCGGTGGCGCCGCTACTCTTGAGCACCTGCACGCCGGCGGCTCTGCCACTGAGCAGATTGGTGAATTCCGTGATCGGGGCTTCTTCCGCTACTTGCGCCGCTGGAATGGTGGCAATGGAGTTGCCGATTTCCAGCCGGCTCTGCTGGCCGGTGGCGGTGGTGACCAGCTCATCGAGCTGCACCGGTGACAACGTCATAGCAAAATTGTGGGCTACGATCTCACCCGCGGCGACCTGGACGGTATCCCCCATCGGCTGGTACCCGAGCCGCAGGACCTTGAGCAGGTACCTGCCCGGTGCCACGCCCCGAAAGGTGTACTGCCCGTCCTGGCCGGTGGTTTCGACCCGGTTGGGTCCCGCCAGGACCACCCGCGCAGCCTCCAGCGGCTGGCCGGTGGCGGCATCGCTCACCTTTCCGGCGATGGAGCCCTGCTGTGCCTGGAGGTTGAGGCTGACGCCTGCCAGAAGGGCACCGAGCAACAAGTGCACGCGTATGGCCTTACCAATGGCAAATCTCATGGCTTCTCCTTCGAACAGAAACTGCCGGCTGATCGATTGAGGTGATCGGTCCTTCGACTGTTGAGAATGGAGCTGCGGTTAGAAGAGCGGCGTCGTGACCCGGCCAGGCCGCGGAAACGTCCCCGCCAATGTGCTAAACCACCTTAGTTCTGTCAAAGTATGCCGCTTGACGCCCTATTCGCCGGGCCGTATTTACATAGCTATCCGTTGACCGTCCCAATTCCCGCCCGACATTTTCCACGGAGGTCTCTGTGCAGAGACACCTCGTCCGAATCATGGCTTACGCCTTCGGCCTGGGCTGCTTCGCTGCTCCCCTTGCGGCGCAAGCCGGTACCATAAAGGGGACGGTGAAAGACAGCAGTGGAGCACCCCTTGCAAACGCCTCAATCACTGTCGAAGGCAGCGCGGTCAAGGCTACCAGCGGTAGTCAGGGGGACTACGAGCTGAGGGGGGTACCCACGGGACCGGAAACGGTGCGGGCCCGTCTCATCGGTTATACCTCCTCGTCCGCTTCAGTAACCGTAGTAGCCGGGCAGACGGTGCGCCAGGATTTCACTTTGGGACGAAATGCCATCGAGCTCGCTCCAATCGATGTCGTAGTGGGATCCCGAGCGCGGCACACCGCGGCCGAAGAGCTCGCGGTACCGGTGGATGTCTACACCTCTCAGGATATTCAAGAGCAGGGCACCACGGAAACGAGCCAGGTGATTGCCTCCCTTTCCCCCTCGATCAACTTCCCCCACCAGACGGTAACCGACGCGACCGATATCGTCCGTCCGTTTACGCTGCGGGGCCTCTCGCCCGATCATACGTTGGTGCTGGTGAACGGCTGGCGCCGGCATCAGACCGCGCTGCTCAACACCTTTCCCCTGGGCTCCCCGGCCGGCTCCAGCGGTGTGGACCTGAACGCCATCCCCTCGAGCTCCATCGAGAGAATCGAAGTGCTGCGGGATGGAGCGTCCTCGCAGTACGGCTCCGATGCCATCGCCGGTGTGGTGAATATCGTGATGAAGGAGGGACAGTTCACGCCTTTCATCAATACGTCTGCCGGCCGGTACTTCACCGGTAAAGGCTTCAACGATGACGGCACCACCGCGGACGTGAACGGCGGGGTGGGCTTCAAGCTGGGCCGGGGCTCGCTCGGGCTGTTCGGCCAGTTCATGAACCGTGAGCCTACCAACCGAGCCTTTCCTGACGGTGGCCTTCAGGACCTGAGCGGCGTCACCGACTCGGTCGATGTGAACACCGGCGAGATCATCCAGAAGCGCAACGGTGTGCCTCAGCCGGTCAACCATCTGGGTGACGGGTTGGAGCGAGACCTGTTGTCGTTTGCCAATCTCCGCATGCCGCTGGGCCAAAGCGGCAAGAGCGAGTTTTACGCTTTCGGCGGGTTCAGCAACCGGGTGGGGACCGGGAACGGCTATTACCGCGCTCCGCTCAACAACCGGAACTGGCCCCAGATCTATCCCAACGGTTTTCTTCCCGAGTTTCGGCCCAATGTGAACGACTACTCGGCCGCGGGCGGATTCCGTTCCAATATTTCAGGCTGGTCGCTCGATGCGGGCGCTTCCTACGGGCGAAATACTTTCGATTACAACCTCAAAAACACCCTGAATCCCTCTCTCGGTCCTTGCCTGGAAACCGCCTGCGCTCCCGGGCTCGACGGGGTGCTCGGCACAGCGGACGACCCCGGGATACCAAATCAGACGCAATTCGACGCGGGTAGTCTCAGACGCGGTGAATTTCTCGTTGGCGTCAACCTGGTGAAACCTCTCCGGCTGGGGCTGCCCAACCCGGTGAGCGTGGCGTTCGGTGGAGTGTTTCGGCACGAGAATTACGAGATTGTGGCCGGGGAGACCGCGTCCTGGATCAACGGCGGGCACCTCTCGCAGGACAGCGTGAACACGCCAGGAGACCTGGCACCCGCCGGCTCGTCGGTCTTTTCGGGATTCTCCCCGACGGACGCCAGCAACAATTCGCGCGATAACGTCGGGGCGTACCTCGATCTGGAGTCCGATCTCACGAAGCAGGTCCTGCTCAATGTCGCCGGTCGGTATGAGCACTACAGCGACTTTGGCTCCCGAGTCACCGGTAAGACTGCGCTCCGCTTCCAGCCGAGCAAGGCCCTGGTGCTCCGCGCCGCGGCCAGTACGGGGTTCCGGGCGCCGAACCTGCCCCAGAGCTGGTTCAGCCACGTGACCACGAACTTCATCGCCGGCAGCCTGGTAGAGATCGGCAACTTCCCCGTAAGCAACCGGGCCTCCCAGATCTTCGGGGCCCAGCCGCTCAAGGAAGAGACGTCGGTCAACTTCAGTGGCGGTCTGGTATTCTCTCCCAGAGACAACTTCATTCTCACGCTGGACGTGTTTCACATCCAGATCAACGACCGGATTCTGCTCGGCGCCACCTATGACGCGGGCGATAGTGTGGTCGCCCGAATTCTGGCCGACTCCGGACTCACCACCATCGGAGGCGTGCAGTTTCCCACCAACGCGGTGGATACCCGAACCAGAGGAGTGGACCTCACGGCGGATCTGAGACTGCCCGCGGGGAACGGCACCCTCGACCTCAACGCCGCGGTCAACTACACCAAGAACGAGCTCACGCACGTCCAGGGTCTGCCCCCCATTCTGGAAGGGACGGGCACATCGTTTACCGGCTCACTGGATCTGATCACCACCCTGGCCATCACCGAGGAACGTCCCGATTGGCGTGCGACGTTCACTCCCACCTGGTCGCAGGGCCGCTTCCATGCGTTGGGCCGGGTGTTGTACTATGGCTCCGGACGCTCAGCTGAGTTCGGTGGAGTGAACGCGGATACCTTCGATCCCCGGACGCTCTTTGATGCAGAGGTGGGCTACCGGTTCGACCAGGTAAACATCTCCGTCGGGGCCAGGAACCTGTTCGACACGTACCCGTCGAAGATGGCCGATCTGGACAACAACAATGGGTACACGTTCCCCTGGGCGGTGGCTTCGCCCTTCGGCTACAACGGCCGTTACGTGTACGCCAGGACTGAGATCCTGCTTGCCCGATAACTCGACCGGCTGGTCATGACGCAAATCTTCGACCTTATCGTGATCGGCGGTGGCCACAACGGACTGGTCACCGCCGCCTACGTCGCCGGTACCGGCGCCGACGTTCTGGTGCTGGAGCGGCGAGAGGTCCTGGGGGGTGCCTGCGTGACCGAGGAGCTGTGGCCCGGTTTCAAGGTGTCCACCGCAGCGTATGTGAACAGCCTGCTTCGGCCCGAGATCATCCGTGACCTCGAGCTGAAGCGGCACGGCTTCAAGATGCTTCCCCGCAATCCTTCGTCGTTCACCCCGTTTCCGGATGGCCGTTCACTGCTGCTGGGTCCGAACAAGGCGCAGACTCACGGCGAAGTCGCCAAGTTCTCGACGAAAGATGCCGACGCACTGCCCAAGTATGAGGCCATGCTGGAGCGGGTGGCTGCGTTTATCGAGCCCACACTGACGCAAACCCCGCCGAACCCCTGGTCTTTCCGGCCCGGCAATTTGGCCAAGCTGGCCAAGCTGGGGATGAGTTTCGCCCGTCTGGGCAGGGATGGCCAGAAAGCCATCGAGATCCTGACCGGAGCGGCCACTCCCATTCTCGATCGCTGGTTCGAGTCCGAACAGTTGAAGGTCACCTTGGCAACTGACGCCATCATCGGTGCCATGGCTTCGCCTTCGATGCCGGGAACCGCATACGTCTTGTTCCATCATGTGATGGGAGAGTGCGACGGCATCAGGGGCGTTTGGGGCTACGTGCGGGGTGGCATGGGAGGCATCAGCAACGCCATCGCCTCAGTTGCCCGGGAGCGGGGGGCGCAGATCAAGACCAATTCAGAAGTCAGTCGCATCCTGGTGAAACGGGGCGAGGCTGTCGGGGTAGTCCTCAAGGACGGGACCGAGTTTCGCGCACGGCGCGTTGCCTCGGGCGCCGACGCTCACGTCACCTTCCTCAAACTCCTCGACCCTCAAGAGCTACCGGACGAGTTCGTCCAGGACGTCCGCAACATCGATTACAGCAGCGCAAGCCTGAAGATCAACATCTCGCTGAGCGAGTTGCCCGACTTCAAGGCGATACCGGGCACTGATCCGGGACCGCAGCACCGGGGGACCATTCATATCTCCCCTACCATGCAATACATCGAGCGGGCATACGACAACGCCAAGTATGGCTGCCCCTCGGAGTATCCTATCATCGAAGCCACCATCCCATCGGTGCTCGACGACACCCTGACTCCCCCAGGCAAACACGTGATGTCGATGTTCACTCAGTACTTTCCGTACAAGCTGGCGCCCGGGCTTACGCTGCAGGAGGAAAAGGAGAAGTACGCCGAGCGGTGCTTTGATCTGATGAACGAATACGCACCCAACTTCCGCCGCTCGGTATTGGGCCGGCAGGTCCTCACGCCGGTGGATCTCGAGCGCCGCTTCGGGCTCACCGGGGGCAACATCATGCAAGGCACGATGTCGCTCAGCAGTCTCTCGTTTATGAGGCCGGTGCCGGGGTACGCCGACTACCGGACGCCTATTCGCGGGCTGTATCTGTGTGGCGCTGCCACCCACCCCGGTGGCGGGGTCATGGGCGCGTGCGGGTACAACGCAGCGCGGGAGATCATGCGAGACATGCGTGTCCGTCCGGTGAAGACGCCCACCGCACCGACGTAACGCGGTCTGAGCTCAGTCCGATTCCAGTTGGGTTCCCGCCGAGCCGAGCGACTTCAACACCTCACGGTCGAACTGCACCGACAGGCTTTCCCGTTTCGAGTATGGCCCCGGACTATAGGCCCGGGACTGCACGCCAAGCTGGCTCTGCTCGCAAATATGCCAGTCCTGCCGGTTAGTCATGTCCCAAAACTGGATTCCATCCTCGGGATTGTGCTCGGGGTTGTTCAACGTGTCCGGATGGAAAAGCCAGGAGCAGGAGATCCGGGTCCGATCTGGCGCCTCAGGCCAGAGCGTGTGAAACATGACATAGTCGGGATGCAGGCTCAGTAACATGTTGGGGAAGATGGCGTAGTAGTACACCCGGTTGAGGTCTTCCTCGGGCAGATCTCCCACCATGAGCCCGCAGGAGCGGCCGCTCATCGTCAGACTCTGATGACCCTCATTGATCACCATGAACCCGCCGGTAAAAGGTCCCTCGATCAGGTCGTTCTCCCCGCTGGTAGGCGGTGTCAGCTTGGCCAGCGGCGGATGTACCGGTCCGCAGTGGTAACACTCGGAATAATTCTGGAACAGGAGCTTCCAATTGGCTCGGACGTCGTACTCGATGGTCCTGGCCACCGCGAGATTGGGCAGGTTGAACCGGCTGAAGCGTCCGATCAGCGGCTGATACGCTTCACTGAACGCCTCAGGATCTTCCGCCAGGTTGACGAAGAGGAACCCTTCCCAGGATTCAATCCACACCGAGTGGAGCGGGTAATCGGACTTGCTGAAGCCCTCGATGTCTCCGGACGAAGGCGCACCGATGAGACGCCCGTCGAGCGAGTAGGTCCAGGCATGATAGGGACATTGTATCGTTTCGGAAAACCGCCCGGTGTGCTCCTCACACAGCCTGGTCCCCCGGTGGCGACAGACGTTGTAGTAGGCTCGGAGAACGCCCCCCTTGTCGCGCAGTACAATGATGCTTTCCGGCCCGATCTGCTGCAAAAAATACTGGCCCGGCTGCCGGATCTGGTCCTCCCGGCCGACGCAAAGCCAGCGTCGCATAAAGATCTGCTCGAACTCCGCTGCAAGCACCTCGGGCGCAACGTAGTAGCGGCGGGGGAGAGTTCTGGCGCCGCCAATAGCGATCTGGGTCGTTTTGAGAAATTGGGTCACCATATCCTCTGTAGCATCCGTATGGCTGAAGTATGGCCGAGGGCTCCAGGCGGCGGAAGACGGTATTGATGCGGATTACCGGTGGATGGTGACGCAGGCAGTGGTCGACCCTACCGCGGCGCGGTACTCTAGAGCACCTTGACCGACATGGCTATCCCACGGGTGACGGAGGCAACATGATGGCGATCAAATCGATAGTACCGATGCGCTGGCTGGCCGCGCTCGCAGTAGCTCTGCCGGCCACCGGTTGTCTCGCGGCCGCTGCCGCCGGAGCCGGTGCCGGGATCTACCTCACTTCCCGAGGAGCGGAGTCGCTCATTGACGGGCCTATCGACCAGGTCGCCACCCGGGCGCGCACCGTCATGAACGAGGAAGGCATTGTTCCGGACGCTTCGAGCACCGAGAATGGCGGGCAGAACCGTGAGTTCAAGGGCAAGAAGGGCGATCTGGACGTGACCATCCAGATGGAGCAGAAGAGCGACAAGACCACCAGGGTCGAGGTCACCGCCCGCAAGAACCTGGCGGAGTGGGACAAGGACTACGCCCAGCAGGTGCTGCAGCGCATCGTGCAAAAAACGTGACGAGCTCGCAGAGCTGAGAGGCTAGGCCGGAGTCACTACTCCCCGGCACTCGCCCAGGCCAATCCGGACCGCACCGGCCCGTTCGCAGTAGGCCCGCAAGATCACCTCGTCTCCATCCTCGAGGAACTTGCGGGTCTCTCCATTTGGGAGGGTCAGCGGCTCTGCTCCTCGCCAGGTCAGCTCCAGGAGACAACCCCGGGATTCTCGGGAGGGGCCGGAGATGGTTCCGCTGGCGAAGAGATCGCCGGGACGGAGATTGCAGCCATTGCTGGTATGATGAGTACACATCTGCGCCATGGTCCAGTAGAGATCGGCCAAACGGCTTTGACTCAACCGGACCGGCTCCAACCCAGCCTTCCGCATACCGGCCGAGCCGAGGTAAACCTCAACGACGGCATCGATCCCACCAGCAGCACGATCGCGCTCGGAGTCGAGGTGTGGGAGCGGGCGGGGGTCACCCGAGGGTCGCGGAAAAGCCGCTGTTCGGTACGGCTGTAACGCCTCGAAGGTGACCACCCAGGGTGAGATGGTAGTAGCAAAGCTCTTTGCCAGAAACGGTCCCAACGGTTGGTATTCCCAGGTTTGAATGTCCCGGGCAGACCAGTCGTTCACCAGGCAGAGCCCAAAGAGATGGTCCTCAGCCTGGTCGAGCCGAACCGGCTCTCCCAGCGGATTACCTGCGCCCACAAAGCACCCAATTTCCGACTCGTAGTCCAGTGCCCGGCTGGGCGCGTACACCGGAACGTCTGCTTCGGGATTCTTGATCTGGCCCCGGGGCCGGCGGATCGGGGTTCCACTGGGGACGATCGAGGAGGCGCGTCCATGATACCCGATCGGGATCCACTTGTAGTTCGGCAGCAGCGGGTTGTCCGGCCGGAACATGCTCCCCACGTTGGTTGCGTGGTGCACGGAGGCGTAGAAGTCGGTGTAGTCCCCGATGTCGGCGGGAACGAGGAGCTGCGCGGCGTCCATCGGCAGGAGGAGATCGTCCCGCTGCGGGCTCCCGCTCCGGAGGAGCCGGCTCACCGCGCGCCGCAGCGCGCGCCAGTGCTCGCGGCCCAGTGCCATCAGCGGGTTGAGGGCCGGCGCGTCGCAGGCTTCCGCTGCCCGCGCCGCCGCGCCGCCAAGGAGTTCCGCCCGGCGAGCCGCCGTCACGTCCAGGATCTGGTCGCCGATGGCGACGCCCACCCGCGGCACCTCGTCGCGGTCGGGGTGGCGAAAGACGCCGAACGGGAGGTTCTGGATCGGGAAATCCGTGTCCGGCCGTTCGGCCGCGGCCACCCAGCTCGTGAGCGCAGGGTCGTGCGTTTCGTCGGTCATCGCGTGGGGTCGGGGCGTCAGAGTATGTGGAGGCTGCGGAGGTCGTCCACCGGCTCGCTGAAGGAGCACGAGCCGAAGGCGATGGCGCCGCGGGAGCGGAGGTGGCGCAGGTCGTCGAGGTCGAGACGGTGCCCGCGCCAGGACACGCCGGCATCATCGAATGCGAACGCGTCCGGCTTCCGCTCGCCGAGGACCGACTCCAGCTCCCCCAGGGCC
>DASUVR010000254.1:0-7348 GCA_036378855.1 Gemmatimonadales bacterium
CAGCCGCTACGCCCATCTGGTGAACCTGGGGAAGCTGCGGCCGCAGAGGCGGGTGGAGCTGGCGCCGTATCTGCTCGCCCGCGCAGCCTATCAGCCTACGGTAGCGGGCGACCCGTTTCGGAGCGGGCACGATTACAACGGCTCGGCCGGCCTCGACCTCAAATACGGCCTCACCAGCGATCTGACTCTCAGTGCCACGCTGAATCCGGACTTCGGCCAGGTAGAGGTTGACCCTGCGGTGGTGAATCTCAGCGCATTCGAGACCTTCTACCCGGAGAAGCGGCCCTTCTTCGTCGAGGGCGCCGACGTTTTCCGCTTCGGCGGGAATTCGGGCCAACAACAGCTTCAACTTCCCGGAATCATTCTTCAGCCGCCGGATCGGACGGGAGCCGCAGCGCAATCTGGAAGGCGATGGGGTGAGTTACCTGGACCGGCCCAGCGAGACCTCGATCCGTACGGCCGCCAAGCTGACCGGGCGCACCCACTCCGGATGGTCACTCGGCGTGCTGGACGCGGTGACCGCCGGCGAACAGGCGCGCTACGTGAACGACCTGGGAGCGAGGGTGACGGCCCCGGTGGAGCCGTTGACCAACTATTTCGTGGGCCGAGTGCGCAAGGATCTCCGCGAGGGCAACACCACGCTCGGGGTGATCGGTACCGCGGTAAACCGGGATGAGGGGGACGCCGAGCTGATGTCTCTCTTGCGGAGCAGCGCGTACCTGGTCGGTGCCGACTTCACAAACTCGTGGTCCAATCGGGCCTGGTCACTGGACGGCTCCGTGGGAATCAGCCGAGTCGGCGGCACTCCGGACGCAATCGCTCGAACCCAGCGGTCGAGCGCGCGGTATTTCCAGCGCCCCGATGCCACCAGCTTCCATTACGACTCCACCCGCACCTCGCTGACCGGCTACTCCTATCAACTTGCCTTGGGCAAGAACAGTGGACGCCACTGGCAGGGCGGCCTGGTCTATCAGGAGGTCAGTCCCGGTTTCGAGTCGAACGATCTGGGCTTCCAGTCGGATGCGTCATCCCGCGGCATCTCTACCGACCTGGAGTACCATGAGCATCAGCCCGGTAAGGTTTTCCGCAACTATCAGATCTTTCCGTTTACCAACCACCAGTGGAACTTCGACGGCGATCTGATCTTCGGGTCCTACGGCCTCATCTTTGCAGCCCAGCTCAGGAATTTTTGGGACTTCCAGCTCCGCGGCGACTATGCGCCGCCGATCTACGATGACCGGCTGACCCGGGGTGGGCCGCTGGCTCGGCAGCCGCATTCGCGCGACGTTCGGGTGACGGTGAATTCAGACACTCGGAAAACCACCAGATTGACCGCAAACTTTACTCACTCATGGACCGCAGCGGACGAGCATCAGACCAAGGCCGACCTGACGCTCGGCATTCGACCTTCAGCAGCCTTTCACCTGAGTCTGGGCCCTGCGCTCACCTTGAACAAAACCCAGTCACAATATGTGACCGCGGTGCCGGATCCCGTTGCAAGCGCGACATTCGGCTCCCGCTACATCTTCGCATCACTCGATCAGCGCGAGCTGTCCATGATTGCCCGCCTGGACTGGACCTTCACTCCGACGCTGAGCCTGCAATTCTTCTTTCAACCTCTCATTTCCGCCGGTGACTTTGCCGACCTGAAGGAATTCGCCAGTCCCCGGACCTACGACTTTCTGCTCTATGGCCGAGACAAGGGCACCATCATGGCAACAGGCGAAGGGACCGAGATCGATCCTGGAGACGGAGGAGCTTCGTTCACTGTTCCACCGCAGGATTTTACCATCCGCTCGCTGAGGGCCAACGCGGTGCTGCGCTGGGAGTGGAGCCCCGGGTCTACCCTGTTCCTGGTGTGGCAGCAGAACCGGGCGAATGACGACTCGTTCGGGAACCTGCAACTGAGCCGGGACGTGAACGCGCTTTTCGCCGGCGGCGAGTCACGGAACGTGCTCGCCGTCAAGGCGAGTTACTGGCTGAGCTGGTGAGGCCGGTATTACGGGACGTCCGCTGAGCAGTAAGTTCCCATCAATGAGCCCCAAAGCCGACACCCCGACCGGCTCACTGCCCCCCCCAGTCGAGCCGATGCTGGCCAAGCTGGCGGACACCCTGCCACCGGAAGGCAGCTTTCTGTACGAGCCTAAGTGGGATGGCTTCCGCTCGATCGTATTTCGCGGCGATTCCGACGTGTATATCCAGAGCCGGGACCTGCGGCCGTTCGATCGCTACTTCCCCGAGCTGCATGACAGCCTGTTGAAGGAGCTGCCTCCCGGATGCGTGTTGGACGGAGAGATCGTGATCATGACCCCGCAGGGGCTCGATTTCGACCTGCTGCAGCTCAGGCTTCATCCGGCGGCCTCCCGGGTAGCCAAACTGGCCAAGGAGACCCCGGCCTCGTTCGTGGCCTTCGATCTTCTGGCAGTGGACGGGAAGAGTCTGATGGATGCTCCGCAGCAGGAGCGCAGGCGCCGGCTCGAACGCCTAGCGGCCAAGCTGGGCCCTCCGGTCTATCTGACCCCCACGACCACCGACCGCAAGAAGGCGCTTCAATGGCTGGATCAGTTCGAGGGCGCGGGGCTGGATGGCGTGATAGCAAAGCCGGCAGACAGTCCCTACCAGCCGGGCAAGCGGGCCATGCTGAAGATCAAGCATGTGCGCACGGCCGACTGCGTGGTGGCGGGGTTTCGCTGGCACAAGACGGGAAAAGGCGTGGTGGGATCGCTGCTGCTCGGTCTCTACGACAGCCGAGGCATCCTGCAGCACGTCGGCGTGACCTCGTCGTTCACCATGGCCATGCGGCGGCAGCTCGCGACCGAGCTGGCCCCGCTCCAGAAAAACGCTTTCGAGCACCATCCCTGGAAGGACTGGGCCCAGGCAGACGGGAGTGAAACCGATCGTATGCCCGGTGCCCAGAGCCGGTGGAGCGCGGGGAAGAATCTCTCCTGGGAACCGCTTCGGATCGAGCGGGTGGCAGAGGTCAAATACGATCACCTGCAAGGCGACCGCTTCCGCCACGCCACCACGTTCCTCCGCTGGAGACCGGATAAAGATCCGAAGGACTGCCGCTACGATCAGCTCGAGGTCACCCGAGCCTACGACTTGGCAAAAGTCTTCTCGTCGGGGTCGAGCGGCTCCTGAACCGGCCGGAGGTCGGGCGGGACGTGTTGCAGGTTGACCCGGATCCTGGTCCAGGTGGTGAATCGTCCCCGCATGGCGTCGACCAGCACGTCGGCGGGCTCCAGGTGCGAAGCGGCCTGGGGATGCCGCTCCTTCCAGCGCTCCAGTCCGGCAAGCGCATCTTCCTTCCGCTGGGCCCGGCCAATCTCGATCAGGGGAAACTTCGAGGTTCGCCGCTTGGAGGGCTGCACCCGGGCCGGCTCACCCTCCTGTTTCTGGTAATGGGGCGGCCAGGGAGCGTCGCCCAAGCCATCGTGCTCGTGTTCGGCCGAGAGTTGCAGGAGAGGCTCGAGTGATCCGGCGTGCTGGTCGATGGCGGCATGACGGTCGCCGATCTCGGCAAAGCGGGCCGGCATGGTAGCCAGCGTAAAGTCGCCCGGCTCGCAGTGCTCCACTTCTTCCCAGCTGAGCGGAGCCGACACTGGCGCTTCAGGCTTGGGGCGGACCGAATAAGCGGAGGCCACGGTCCGGTCCTTGGCGTTCTGGTTGTAGTCCACGAAGACGCCGTGCCGCTCCTCCTTCCACCATTTGCTGGTGGCGATGGTCGGCGCTCGCCGTTCTACCTCCCGGGCCAACGCCAGAGCGGCACGCCGCACCTGATCGAAGCTCCACCGGCGCTCGATCCGCACATTCACATGGATGCCGCGGGAGCCCGAGGTCTTGGGCCACCCGGTCAGGCCGAAGTCCCGCAGCGTCTGGTTCACGACTCCGGCGACGTCGCGCACCTGCTGCCAGCTCACTCCGGGAACCGGATCGAGGTCGACCCGCAGCTCATCGGGGTGCTCCAGGTCGTCGGCCCGGACCGGATGAGGATGCAGCTCGAGGCAGCCGAGGTTGGCCATCCAGGCGAGAGCCGCGGCGTCTCTCGGTACCACCTCGTCCGCACTCCGACCAGAGGGAAAACGAAGCGAAACCACCTCGATCCACGGAGGCCGGGATTCGGGGGCACGCTTCTGATAGAAGTGCTCGCTGGCGATGCCGTTGGGGTAGCGCACCAGCATATTCGGCCGGCCGCCGGCACCGCGGAGAGCGCCGTCAGCCACGGCCAGATAGTACCGCACCACATCGAGCTTGGTGTATTTCCGCTCGGGGAAGAGCACCTTGCCCGGATTGGTGACTGAGACCTCGTGCCCCCCGACCACGAGCAGCTCGGCGCCGCTCCCCTTTGAGGTCGAGGACCTGCTCTTCGGTTTCGTCATACTGGAAAGGATACTAGTCACCGGGCACTCTGTCCCGGCCCCCTACGGCGTGTACAGCTGCGGGACAATTTTGCCGGGGGCAGGATCAATCTGGAGTCAAGCCGATCATCAACCAGAGTCCCCAGCCGATCAGCAGCAGGCCCACTGCCCGGCCAATCAGTCGTCCTCGGGGGAGGAGTTTCTCGATCAGCACGAACACCGCGATCGCAATGACCCAGAGCAGGTTCATGACGCCGGCCACGAAAAGCAGCGCCATCAAGGCCCAACAGCAGCCTACGCAGTACGTCCCGTGTTCCAGCCCCATCCGAAGGGCGCCCCAACTGCCCTCCCTCCAGTGATTGCCAAAGAACTCCAGGGGAAAGTGGCAGTGGGAGAGGCACGCACCCTTGGCGGGCAGCCACTGATAGATGCCGGCCAGGATGAGTAGTCCTCCACCCAGGAATGGGCTGGCGGCGGCCATGGCCGGAGAGAGGAGGGCGAGCCGGTGCAGCTGCCATTGCGCAACGGCCGCGATCGTGGCGTACAACGCCCAGACCAGGAGGTACCCGAGGGTAAACACGGCGGTTGATGCGGTAGGGACCTGGCGAACCTGCCGTTGCCGGGCGACGCCGGCAAAGAGCAGGATCATGGGAGCGGCCGAAGGGATCATCATTGCTACCATCATCACGATCCACATTGGCACCAGCCAGAGCAGCTCAGGCCCGGTAGACCCGCCCGGCATTGGCATCGCCATGCCCGCCGGCATGGCGGACGACATCGTGCGATTCATGTGGATGATGTATCCCCACGACAACGCGGCAAGGAGGGTCAGACCGCCGGCCACCACCAGCCGATCCCGGCGGAGGACCTGGTCGATCAGTCCCGGACCGGCCGTAGTGCTGCTCATCCGGCGAAGCTACCGCTGATTAGTCCAGGTAGTGATGGCGTAGCTGGCGAACCCACCCCCGTGGCGAAACTTGACCGGGCCGTAATTAGCCTCCAACACCTCGGTGGTGGCGATGTTCGCGGTGTTCCAGAAGAAGCCCCCCTTGGGATAGACGATCTGGACCTCCTTGTCCTGACCCGACACTGCATCGCGGATCGGTGCCTGCCTCAGCTCCAGCACACCAGGAATTCGATAGCTCGACCGAGTGCCGTTCACCTTCATCTCGATCGGCTTGCGCACCGGCCCTTCCAGCACCCCGATTGTCCCCGCCAGCGCCTCGAACGGCATCCCTCCAGCCTGGCCGGAGAATATCATCGCCATGGCCTCGGCCTGTTTGTCGCTGGCCTTCTCGTCGATGAACACCGCGACCTTCCCGTTTCCCTGATGGATGGCTTGAGGGTAGTCGATAGCCACCACGTATCTCACCCCATTGAGCGCCACATCGCCGTACTTCCCTTCCTTGACCTCTCCTCCGATCATTGCCTCGCAGCCGCCATCGTCGGAGGTGGGGAACCCGGAGAACTGGCAGCCGCAGGCGGTGCTGCAGTTACAGGCCTCGATGTTGTGAACCGTGATACTGTAAGGCACGGGAGCCATTTGTCTATCTCCTGACGAAAACGAGTTGAGACCGGCACCTGCAACAATACTTGCGCGGTTGGGCCGAGCACTGGCTTACGATCGCAGATACGATATGTCGCATAGGATGCGCGGGGAAGAACGCCTGGAGTGATTCCCTGCGGGTAAGTGTCCCCTGCGTGGAGGACCGAGTAGCCCGGGTCCGGAGCCGTACCGAACCTCCTGACCCGGAGTTGCTCCTCTGTTGGCTACTGCTTGACCTCCAACTCTACGACCTCCGGGTGGCCATAGGCCCCCATCCCCAGGGTATGCTTGATCTCCACGGCGTTCGGCTTTGACGTCACGACAACCAGCGCCGATTCGTTGGGATCGAACATGCCCAGGACTTTTTTCAGATCCCCTTCCGACAAGTGAGTAGCCCCGCTACTTACGGCGTAGGCCTGAGCCGAGTCGCTGGGGTCGCTCAGGCGCGCAATTGCGCTGTCCACCGTCTGGCTTGACTGAACCCCCGTTACGGAATTGCCCCTATGGTGCCTGAGCCGGGTGTCCACCTTGCCTGCCGGGTCTTTGATGAGAACCGCGTAGGCTTCGATGTGGTCCTTGGCCGACTTACTCATGCGCTTCACAGCGGCCTCGGCTCCGGTTGTGTCATGCCAGACCGCGAAAACCATCTTGACCGGTGCCTGGGATTGGGCCTGCACCGTGAACGGGCCGGCAACCAGTAGAGAGGAGGCAAGTGACAGGTACCACGCGCGATAGGTTCTCATTGCTCTTCTCCATCCAGTTGGAAGAGGGGATGGTCTTCACGCCGTGTCCATTTTAGGAACAGAAAACCAGTTGCACACCTCGATGTTAGTGTAGGTGCCGAGCTGACCTAGCCTTTCGTGTAATTGGCCTGCATCCCATGGCTCCCCATGTTTGCCCATATTGGGTATTCTCCGACTCTTGTCTCGACGGGACCTCGTGTGATGCGCTCATCCACGCTCAACTGGTGCACCCGCTACGGCGTTCTGCTGCTTTGCTTTCTGAGCCTGATCGGGGTTGCCACCGCCTGCCATCCTGACGAGCCCAACGGCCCTGCCGAACTGGATGTCGTGGCCACAGCCCACGATGACACGGTGAACTTTGCCGGCATCGGAACATTCGTCATGCCGGACTCGGTGGTCGCGATTGTTCCGCCCGAAAGCGTGGCGACCGTCCTGCCCTTCGATCATACCTACGATCAGCTGATTCTGGATGGCGTTGCGGCGCAGCTGACCTCTCTGGGCTACACCCGGCTACCGAGCTTCGATCCCAATAATCCGCCCGACGTGGCAGTCCTGATCAAAGGCGTTGCGGTCAGAAACACCGACATCTATGTCACCTATCCCTGGTGGGGATACTGGGGATGGTACGGCTGGCCCTGCTGCTACGGCCCGGGTTGGGGAGTGGGATATCCCGTGGTCAGCGCGACGCAGTATGACGTCGG
>DASUVR010000255.1:0-5131 GCA_036378855.1 Gemmatimonadales bacterium
CAGCCCCGTGCTCGGCCGCCTCGCTGATGATGGCGCGGTGCTGCGCCTCCATGTAGTGGGCCATGACTACCACCCGAGCAAACCGGCCCAGCCAGCTGACCCGGCTCTGAGCGACTCTGCCGTAGGTGAGATCCGGAGGCAGCTCCAGGGGAAAGCGGATGATCTTTACCCCGTCGAACATGTCCGCCCGGGGCAGCGACCGATGGCCCGGCGTGACTACGGTAACGGAGTGTCCCCGGCGAACCAGATGCCGGTTGATGTCGTGAACGTAGGTGGCCTGAGTGTCGCTGGCGTGCTGGGGATACCAGTAGGTGGGACAGATAATGCGCAACGGAGTTCCCTGCCCCCTAAGATCCTGAGGGGGCACCTTCGGTGCTGCGACCACCAGTCCCCCTGCTGTCATATGGCGTTCATTTCAGAAGATACACCGGGCTGAAAGGCTAGACGAGCAGCCCCGAAAGATCAACATTTGTGCCATCTGAAGGGTGCACGGCGCCGAGACTTAGCCCTGCCCCACCCAATCACTTGCCGACCCCTCGCAACAGAAATCTGCTGCCCGGGTGCTACCCTCCCAGCAGACCCCGGACCTTTTGGGCCAGGTCCTCCTGGGTGAATGGCTTGGCCAGGAAGGGGGCTCCCGGCTCGATCAGCCCCCCCTGAAACACCTCTGAGGCAAACCCTGACATGTAAATGATGGGCTTACCGGGCCACCGCTGTTCCACATGGCGGCCCAGCTCGCGCCCACTCATTCCCGGCATCTTGATGTCCGTGAGGACCAGATGGATGCCGCCGGCGTGCTGCTCGATGGTGGCAATGGCCTCCCGCCCATGAGTGGCCTCCAGGGCCTGGTATCCTGTCCAGGTGAGCATTCGGCAGGCCAGCCTCCGAACGGCTTCTTCATCGTCTACTACCAGTATGGTATAACCCCCCGGCGGGCGTTGTGGAGCAGGCTGGCCCGCAGGAGAGCCCTGGATCGAATGCATTGGGCGAAACTACCCTCCGGCGACTTGGCCTCGCAAGTTCCAATCATCCGCAATCGGACCGGCGGCTTGTCCCTCCGGATTCAGGTTCCTAGCTTTGACCAAGTTGATGTAGTGTCGACAATTGCGACCCGCGGCCGAGGGAGACTTCATGTCATCCTGCCCTGAGCTTCTCGATGGAATCGAATCCGAAGAGCACGTGGTACAACTCTACGGAACCGACGATCGGCTGCTCACCCAGAACGTCGGCCGGTTTCTCAGCGAGGGCCTGAAACGGGGCGATGGAATCCTCGTGATAGCCACCCTGCAGCACCGCAGCACACTCCGCCGCAGGCTGATAGAAGACGCCTCCTACTCCAGCGCGGTGCTTGAGGGCCGCCTGGTGTTTCTCGACGCGGAGGTAACGTTGAGCCGCCTCATACGCGATGGAGTCCCCGACCCGCGCCTGTTTCACGCCTTGGTGGGCGAGACGCTCGCTGGCGTGCGCAACCGCGCCGTGCAGTCCGGTGTGCGCGCGTACGGAGAAATGGTCGGATTGCTCTGGAAGGCCGGCGCTCATGAGGCGGCGGCGCAATTGGAGCAGATGTGGAACCAAACGCTGAGGAACAGCGAGGCCAGTCTCTTCTGCGCCTATCCTATCGATGTGCTGGGGCCGGACTTTCAGTCGGAGAAGGTCGACGAGCTGCTCTGCAGTCATACCCATCTTCTTCCCCTGAATCCAGGACTCGAGGAAGCGCTGGACCGGGCGATGCACGAGGTGCTCGGACCACGGCTGGAGAATCTGCGGGAGTCCATCCGGGCCAATCATCGGCCTGCCTGGGGCAAGGTTCCGCCGGCGGAAGCGTTGGTGCTGTGGCTGCGGAACAATCTGCCGGGGACGGCAGACCAGATCTTGGCCCGGGCACGAGAGTATTACCAGGCCCACGTCTAAGCTTCGACCAGGGCGACTGAACTCAATCGCATCGGCTCACCCGATACGCCCCGTTTCAACCTCAGAATTCACCGATTTAATCAACAACGCCACGAGACAGGCCAGTCGCTTAACCCAACACAGCCCGTAAACAGAGGCGCATGGGTTTACTCTACCAAATTGGTAGGGTATATAGATGACAACGTCTCTCCAGGAGCTTGGGTGAAGGCACGTCATATCGCCCCAGGGCGACACAGCGTCTACGCCGTTGACCATTCGGACGAGCTCTGGGTCATCGAGCGTAATGACGACGGAAAGTGGGACCACTGGCAAAGAGTGTCCACGAACACCAGCCAGGTAGCACACGGCGGCAGTGTCGTCGTCACCGTCGGCACAAACGGCCGGGTCTCAGCCCTGCAGCTCGGCTCCCATGGCGACGGAAGCACCTGGGATCGTCGAGCGAGCGAAATCCTCGCGCTCCACACACCCGCACACGGGCCGATAGTCTTCGCCGTGGACCGCGACATCGGCTGGCTCGCCGGCAAACTGTCCCCAACATCACCTTGGAGCGAATGGGAGTCCCTGGGTGGCCCCGTCAGGGGCATTCAAGCCGAGGTGATTCCGGGCGGCGGTCCGGCGTTGTTCGGGCTCCGCAACAGGGACATCGTCTGTCGGTGGCAGGCCGTCCCCCTCGGTGGTTGGACCGAGTGGGCGAGCTTGGGTGCTCCGCCGAGCGGCGCGATACTTGTGCGGGTGACTTCGATCCGCGGCGGCGGTTTGGTCGTTTTCGCGCTCGGAGCAGACGGAAGCATCTATCACCTTTGGCAGGAGAAACCACTGGACGGGTGGCAGCCTTGGTGGCCGCTGGGAGGCCTAGCGAAGGACTTCGCGGTTAGCAAAACCCCGAGCGGTGGCCTGGCTGTTTTTGCGATCGGTCCAGACGACACCGTTCGTTATCGTTACCAAAGCAAGCCGTTCGGTGACTGGGGCCCGTGGAAACGTCTGGAAGGTCGCTTCAGACACCTTGCCGTTCAGACCAGCTATCTGGACGAGGGACTTGAGGTATTTGCCATCGACTTGGAGGACGTGATATACCACTCATGGCGTGACAGCAGCGAGGGGCCTTGGACAGCATGGAGACGGCTGGAACACGAGCCCGCAGTCGACCTGTCGGTGCCTACCGGTTCCAGCGCCAGCCGCACGTAAGGCGCTAAACCATCTTATTTGCAGGGCCCCGCTATCGCTCTGGATCGCGGGGCATTTTTTTGGATGTCTGCGAAAGTGTTTTCAGCCGTGGGGTTTCCAGCGATTGAAGCCACGATTAACTTTTTGACCGCGCAGCAGTTGGAGTGGTGGCCGAGTGGCTGAAGGCACCGGTTTGCTAAACCGGCATAGGGGGTCAACCCCTATCGAGGGTTCGAATCCCTCCCGCTCCGTCTTTCCCCGAACAGCGCAAACCGGAAACAGCAAACGGTGAACGGGTGCATACCTCCCCCGTTCACCGTTAACTGTTTACCGTTCACGCTGTGAAACAACCACGCGTCCGTTTCGCCCCATCTCCCACCGGCTACCTGCACGTCGGTGGAGCGCGCACCGCGCTCTTCAACTGGCTGTACGCCCGGCATACCGGCGGCACTCACGTGCTTCGGATCGAGGACACAGATCGTGAGCGAAGCACGGAGGAGCACACCAAAGTCATTCTGGATGGGCTGAACTGGCTCGGCATCAGCTGGGACGAAGGGCCGTTCTTCCAGGGAGCATACGCGGCAAGGCATCAGGCCGATGCCGAGCGGCTCCTGGCTGAGGGCAAGGCCTACCGCTGCTTCTGTACCCGGGAGGAGCTGGATGCACAGCGAGCTGAGGCGGAGAGGGCGGGCATAGGGTTCCGCTACGACAGGCGCTGCCGCAACCTGCCGGACGCGGAAGTGGCGCGTCGGATGCGTGAGGGAGCACCGTCAACTATCCGCTTCATCATGGACGACGCGGAGATTGCCTGGGACGACGCCGTGCACGGACGCATCAGTTTCCAGGGGCGCGACCTGGACGACTTCGTGATCCTCCGGAGCGACAACAGCGCGATCTACAACCTGGCTGTCGTTTCCGACGATATCGCCATGGAAATCACTCACGTGATCCGGGGCGACGATCACATCTCGAACACCCCGAAGCAGATCGCGCTCTACCGCGCTCTGGGCAAGGAGCCGCCGGTCTTCGCCCACGTGCCGATGATTTTAGGATCCGACGGAAAGAAGCTTTCCAAGCGGCACGGCGCTACCGCCGTAGGCGATTACCAGGACCAGGGGATTCTTCCCGCGGCCATGCGGAACTTTCTGGCGCTGCTGGGATGGTCGCCGGGGGAAGATCGGGAGATTCTGTCTCCCGAGCAGATGGTTGAGCTCTTCTCCCTGGAAGGGATCCAGAAGAAGCCTGCGGTGTTCGACACCACCAAGCTCGAATGGATGAACGGGCAGTATCTCTCCGCGCTGCCGGTCGAAGAGCTGGAGCAACCGGTGCGCCGGCAGCTGGAGCAGATGGGCACCAAGGTCGACCGCGACCTTCGACCGCTCATTGATTCAGTGAAGGCGCGTTCGCGCACCATTCTCCATGTTGCCCAACAGGTGGCGGTGCGACTGGATCCGAGTCGCGCCACCCTCGACGCCAAGGGGGAAGCGCTGATCAAAAAGATGGGCCCTGCATTCGGGCGCAATCTCGGCCTGGTGGCGGCAGCACTCAAGCGCATCAATCCAGCAGAATGGAATCCGGATCGCCTGCTCGAGAGCCTGAAGAAGGTGGCCGAGACTGAAGCCGCCAAGCTGGGAGACGTCATGCAGCCGGTCCGAGTGGCTCTGACCGGCAGCACGGTATCGGAGCCGGTCAACGAGCTGCTGGCTGTCGTAGGGCGGGAGCAAAGTCTCCGGCGCATTGAAGCAGTGGCTCGGCAGCACGGAGGGTGAGCACGGCGTGAGACGCTGCGGTCCCGGGCTGCTCGTCCTGATCGCACTTGGATGCGCCAAGTCGACTCCGCCCACTCAGCCATCGCCGCAGCCCTCGGCGGAGCGAGCCGACACCCTGGCCCTTCCGCCCTCCCCTCTGATCGAGCCCTCGCCAGTTACCCTGCCCCCACCGCCCGCCACGGTGCGTCTGGCCTTTGTCGGCGACATCAACCTGGGCACATCCACCCTACCCGACGGGGTACCTCCCGACAGCGGCAAGAGTCTCTTGAAAATGGCTCGACCGAGTC
>DASUVR010000256.1:0-8835 GCA_036378855.1 Gemmatimonadales bacterium
CCTCAGAACCAGCTTCGGAGAGTTTGGGCTGGACTATCAGATCGTGCATCAGCCGCTTCAGCCCTTGAGTCCCTTCCGCAGCGCCTTGAATCTGACCGCGCGGCTGCAGCTCGGAGGTTACTCGACCAATCTAGGAACCTATGTTCGGCCAGATGGCACCGTGGATTACTCCGCCACGGGAAGCACGTTCCTGTACATGGGGACGTTTGGGGGAATCCAGCCGCAGCAGATTGGCGGGACCATGGCGCGTTACGTGGTTCAGGGTACCGTTCGGGATGAGTCGGGGAATCCCGTCGACGGTGCTGCGGTGAAGCTGAATGATGAGCTGGTGTACACCAACTCAGCTGGAGAGTTTTTTGTCCGGGTTAAGCACCCGGAACGCTACACCCTGGCAGTGGCGACGGAGGAGTTTCTGCTGCCGGGGAGGTGGGAAGTCGTGACCGCTCCCAGCACAGTGGTGGCGTCGAACGAGAAGCAGGTTGGCGCGGTCGAGATCGTGCTTCGTCGCGCTCCCTGAGCTCCATCACTTCACGTCTAACAACTCGACGTCGAACACCAGGGTTGCGCCCGGCGGGATGTCGGGAGGAGCGCCGGCAGTCCCATACCCAAGATCGGGCGGAATGACGAGCTTGCGACGTCCGCCAACCTTCATACCAGCCACACCTTCATCCCATCCGGCGATCACCTGTCCAGCCCCCAGGGTAAATCCAAAGGGCTGATTCCGGTCTCGGCTGCTGTCGAACTTCTCCCCATTCGGGAGCCATCCGGTGTAGTGCACCGAGACGGTTTTTCCAGCAATTGCCGTGGTACCGCTTCCGACCGCCACATCCTGGTACCGCAATCCGGAGGGTGTCCTGGTCATCGCGGTGGTATCTACACCGAGAGCAGCACTGAAGCCGCCGTTGGCAGCCGGGCGCGCACGATCCGTTTTGCCGCCGCAAGCGGTCACAAGGATCAGCACCAGCGGGGATACGGTGTTGAGATTCATTTGGAATCCTGGCCCTGAATGCGCGAATGGCCGCCAGTTGAGCGGCCCTCCCAATCGGGACGGCGGGATTTGAACCCGCGACCCCTGCAACCCCATTGCAGTGCGCTACCGGACTGCGCCACGTCCCGAGACTGGTCGAAGAGGCCGAATTGTAGCCCGGGCACTTGGACCACGCTACCCCTGCCGGTGATGCCGAGATCTCCAGGCGGGTGACAGTCCCCACCTCCAAGAGGTCGTTTCTCCACGAAATTGGATGAGCAGCCCGGTGGCCACGACGCAGGCCCGCGACTTGCGATTACGGTCCGATACGGCAAAAAACCGGGCTCCCCAGCCCGGCAATTCAGGGTATGGTGCCGCATGGTGCGGCGCCAAGCGGTAGCGGAGGAGCCCAATGAGCCATCAGGACGAACGGCCGTGGGAAACCGGTGGAGATCTTCCCTGGCAGAGCTCCGAGGATGAGGATCAGACTGACAACACTTGGCGGGGAGATCTTCACTTCGACGATTGGCCTGAGAATCTCGCTGGACCCGAGTACTGGCTGTACAAGAAACAGCGCGATGAGTAGTCCAACTGCGTACCGATGAGAGGGGCCGAGCGAGGTTCGGCCCCTCTCGGTTTATGAGCCTGAACAGATCAAATCCGGTCCCAAGACCTCGTTGGACTGACACCCTTCGGTAAATCTTTGGTATCAATGGACTTAGCCTGGGTTGACCTGAGCTAAGTCATTGCTACTTTTCAGGTTACCTGGTGAAACCAGAGCGGGCCCGAGATGGTTTAAGCCTCGTGTCGCGGCCAGGAATGAGACTCGGAGGGCTGGCCGAGCCGGCCCACTACAATGAATCGGAGATCGGAATGTCGGACACGAAGGAGCAGGCTGAGACTGCGGCTCAGCCAAAAGCGTGGGACCCATTTCAATTGATGGACCGAATGGATGAGGAAGCGCTCCGGCGGGAGCTCGAAGGTGTAGCAAGCACCGACCTGGTCTATGTGGTTCGAGAGGGAGGCCAGGAAGTTGTCGGGCTCTCCAAGACCGGAGTAGACGAATGCTGCATGGCGCTGGTCTCCCAGGGTCAGGTCATTCGGGAGGAGGATCTCCAGTACGAGCTGATCGGAGATGGCGAGACACGGGAGGCGCTCTTCAAGGTCAAAGCCGCGCGGTTTGCGGTTTCTCCATCGGGGCAGGACGTTCGTCTCGACCAGGTGATCGGGGTCAAGCGCCAGGCCCTGTACTATGATGCCGTTCCGCTGAACCTCGATGCCAAGGTCCCCAGCAAGAAATATCGGGGCAAGACCTATCGCGACCTGCTGAGCAGCGACGAAGGCCGGGACTACCTGGGCTGGATGGCAGAGAATTTCAACGAGCCCGAGATTCGGGAATTCGTTCGGAAGATTCTAGCCGGTGAGGACGTGGTCGCCCGCCGGGGACCACAGCTCAATCCACACTGGTATGAGCACGGCGCCATGAAGGCCGCGAGGAATGCGCGCTTCCGCCTGATTCCAGGTAACGTGCGCGCGCAGGTCATGGCCACGGCACGCCAATCGGGGCAAACCCGAGTGGTTGAGGCGCAACCGGGTACGATCCCCAGCACTGGACGGGCATTTCCCCTGCCGGCCAGCGTGGCAGCACGCAGTGAGGTGTCTGCCTCAACCGCTCGGATGAGCGAGCGGACCGAGACCGTCGGGCGGCCGGGACCCTACGCGCCCACTGAAAAACAGGTGGCGTTCTATCAGCGGCTGGCAGCGTCGCCGGTGTTCACAGAGGAAGAGCGTCAGCGTGCGCTCGACTGGCTCGCAAGCAAGGCCACTCGGCAGACAATCAAGGATCAGATCGACTGGCTCAAGCGTCAGGTGGAAACCCGTAAGCCCCGGACGTCCGGCGAGTCGGCGGCCTAGAGATCAGAAGTGCAAGAGGAGGGTGAAGGATCGCAGAGATCTTTCACCCTCCTTTTTATTTCATGCCCAGAGGACCGCCAGCGCCACACCCGATATGATGGCACTTCCACCCAAAGCCGTGTGCCAGCCAATCGTCTCTCCCCCGAAAACAACCCCCACCAGCACTGCAATCAGCGGAGTGACCAGCGGAATCATGAGCACGCCAGTAACCCTGGTATGACGGATGAGCCAGTAATACATCAAGAAAGCGATTACCGAGCCCAGAATGGTGAGGTACGCCAAAGCCCCGAGCGCCATCGGCGTCCAGCGGAAGCTGAGTGGACTTCCCTCGAGCAGGATGCCTCCAATCAGAAGGGGTAAGCATCCCCCCAACATCTGGGTTCCGGCCAATACCGCGGGCTCGATGTGAGTGCCCCGAGCTTTGACCAACACGCTGGCATGCGCGGTGGCCAATGCCGCCACGATGATTCCGGCACTGGCAGCAAACGCCCGCGGACCTCCAGTGCCGAGCTCGCCGGAGAACACCACCGCCACCCCGAGTAGACCCAAGAGCACACCGACGATCTTGCGTCCGGTCAGGGGCTCCGCACTCAAATAGCGGTGGGCCAGTGGAAGACCGAAGAGCGGCACTGTAGCGCTCAGCAGCGCAGCCAAGCCGGAGGAGATGTACTGCTCGCCCCAAAAAACCAGCGCATAGTTCAGCGTGATGCTCAGGAATCCGGTGTAAGCCAGCAGCCCCCATTCTGCAGCAGAGCGCGGCAGCCGAATTCGCTGGATCAGCACGATGGCGCCCAGCAACATCGCCGCAAGCGCAAATCGGATTCCCGCGAAGGTAAGAGGAGGGAGGTCACGGAGTCCGAACTTGATGGCCAGCCAGGTGGAGCCCCAGATCCCAGCCAAGGCAAGCCAGAGGATGAGCGCCATGTGCCGATGAGGTCGAATCGTTCCGGCGATCGCCGAACCGGCTAGGGGCAGGCCCGGGTTTGGAACGCCGCTTCTTCGTGGTTGGCGGATGTCGGCATCGGCGGTGGTCGGCACGGGTCCCCTTCTCCGGAGCAAGTGACACAATATCAATGTTGACACAATTCGTGTCAAATCACAGATTGACACTATGACAACTTGGACCCCTGAGCTCGAGCAGGCCGCCGAGCCCAAGTACCTCGCTCTGGTAGACGCCCTCCATCGTGACGTCGAGTCCGGACGGTTGCCTCCGGGAACCCGTCTCCCCACTCAACGACAGCTGGCGAATCGGCTCCGGATCGCCATAGGAACCGTGAGCCGGGCTTATACCGTAGCCGAACAACGCGGAATTGTGCGAGGCGAGGTAGGACGGGGGACATTCGTGCGGCGGGAGGATCCCACCTACCGGGAAGGATCCGATGAAGATGCCGAGCTGATCGACTTGAGCCGGGGACGACTGGTCCGGCCGGCTGACGATCCGACGCTCGCCCAAACACTGAAGCTTCTGGCCCAGCGCCGGGACCTGCATCAGCTGGTAGACATCTATCAGTCGCCCCAGGGAATGCGGCGTCATCGCGTTGCCGCCGCCGCCTGGCTCAAACGCTTTGAACTCGAAGTCGAGCCCGAGAGAGTGGTGGTCACCAGCGGCGCACAACACGGAGCGGCAGTAGTGCTGGCGACGCTGGCTCGGCCAGGCGATCTGATCCTGACCGAGGAGGTCTCCTACTCCGGCATAACCGCGCTGGCCAGCTTGCTCCAGCTCCGGGTGCAGGGGCTTGGGATGGACCAGGATGGCCTGCTGCCTTCCGAGTTGGAGGCGGCTTGTGAATCGAGCTCTCCTCGCGCCCTCTTCTGCATGTCTACCCTCCAGAATCCAACCGGCAGGACAATGCCGCTCCAGCGGAGGCGCGAGCTCGCCCAGATCATTCAGCGCCACCAGCTCACGGTGCTGGAGGACGACGTGAACGGATTTCTGCCGGCGGAGCCGTTACCACCCATCGCCGCTCTGGCTCCCGACCAGACCTTCTACATCACCGGAACCTCCAAGAGCCTCGCTCCAGGGCTACGGATAGGATATGTCGTGCCCCCGGCGGCGGAGATGCAGCGGGTCAGCGCTACCATGCAGGCCACAACGTGGTTCACCGCGCCGCTGATGGCCGAGATCGTGACCCAGTGGATCGAGAGTGGCCGGGCCGACGAGATGGCGGAGTGGAAGCGGTGGGAGACAACTGCGCGGCATCGACTGGCGCGGGAGATCCTGGGCTCGTGGCTACCGGCGTCGGGCCCGGTCAGCTTTCATCTCTGGCTGCGGCTACCTGAGCCCTGGCGCGCCGAGAATTTTGTTTCCCAGGCCCGCGCGCGAGGGGTGGCGGTCAACTCGCCGGACGAGTTTCTGGTGGACCGGAACACCGCTCCTCATGCAGTGCGAATCTGCCTTGGCGGCGGCCTGAGCCGGGGCAGGATGGAAGAGGGACTCAAGCGACTGGCTGAACTGCTGCAGACGCCGCCAGGAGTGAGTACCATCGTCTACTGATCGGCAGCCCGGATCTCTCGCAGCTTTCGAAGCTCGGGTACCTTCACCGCCGTCGTCGCCACTACCAGCAACGTAGCCAACCCTCCGAATACGACAGACGGCACCGTGCCGATCAGACGCGCCGCGGTGCCGGACTCGAAGGCGCCGAGCTCGTTCGAGCTGCCGATGAAGATTGCATTTACCGAGGCAACCCGGCCCAACAGATGGTCGGGCGTCATGACCTGCAGCAAGGTGGATCGCACCACCACGCTGACGGTGTCGGCCATGCCGCTCAGGGCCAGGAGCGCGGTGGAAAGAAAGAAGTCGCGAGACAGGCCGAACCCGATCATGGCCAGGCCGAACAGAGCCACGCTGACGAAGAGAGTGCGGCCAGCGCGTTGAAGCGGAGGCCGGTGAGCCAGCACCAGCGACATCACTACTGCGCCCACCGCAGGGGCAGCCCGGAGGATGCCCAGTCCCTCGGGACCGACATGAAGGATCTCCGCAGCAAATACCGGAAGCAGGGCCACGGCACCGCCGAATAGCACTGAGAACAGATCGAGGGTGAGCGCGCCCAGCACCACCGGCTGGCCCCGGACAAACCGGATGCCCGTGGCCAGACTCTGAAGGAAAGACTCATCCGCTCGCATGTCGCGAACGGGGGCGTGGCGAAGCCGGGCCAAAGTCAGCAGAGCCACTCCCATCAGCGCGGCGTCTACTCCGTAGGCCGCGCGCGCACTGCCGAATCCGTACACCAAACCGCCCACAGCCGGACCCACCACCTCGGCCAACTGCCAGGTAGAGCTGCGCCAGGTAACTGCGTTGGGATACAGGTCACGCGGTACCAGCTCCGCCCCCAGGGCTGAGCGAGCCGGCTGCAGAAAGCTGCGGGCAATTCCGCTGCAGAAAATGACGAGATAGATCGGCCATACCCTGCCGGTCCTGATGATCTCGGGCCGGAGGGTGAAGCCGAACAACGTGAGTGAACAACCCAACAGGACCGCCAGAGCGATCAGCGAAATACGCAGCCGCTCGATCCGATCGGCCACGTGGCCGGCGAACAACGCGAACCCGATGAACGGCACGGCCTCGGCCAACCCGATCAGGCCCAGCGAGAGTGGATCGTGGGTCAGCTCGTAGATCTGCCAGGAGACCACTACCGCCTGAATCTGGGTAGCGACGGTCATCGCCAGCATGCTGTAGATGAACCAACGAAAGTTGAGGATGCGGAGTGCGGCGTAGGGATCGTGGCGGGTGGGTTGGCCCATGCGCGGCTGAAGCTAGCTGCGTTTTGCCGAGGCAGAAAGACTTTTGCCGGAGCTCCGCGGTGTCGGGAAAGCTGCAAATTTCTCTAAGTCATTATCTGCAAAGCCTTGTGGGATTCAAAGTTGCGCGGCCCGCTTTGTGCAGCTAGAAGCCCCGCTCGGCAGTACAACTCCCGCACTCAATCCTGGCAGGCATGAAGCGGCTGATCCTCTGGACCAATCTTCTGGCCCTTGCCGCGTGCGCGCGTGCAATTCCGCCGGCCCCTAACGGCATCGCTCCAGTCTCCGCCATTCCGGGAGTGCGCGTTCCGTATTTGGAGCGCGCCGCTCCCCGCGAGATCGCTGCGGATTCCAGCGTCAATGACCTGGCCGACGCGCAGCCGGATGCTGCCGGGGTTCCCGAGTTTCTCCCGGAGGATGTCCGATGGGACATCGATGTCAGGAGCTTCGCCAGTCATCCGCGCGTCCAGTACTACCTGAACTACTTCCAGGGAATTTCCCGCACTGGTCTCAGCGTGTTTCTCGCCCGTGGCGCCCGGTATGAGCCCATGATCCGCCGGCAGTTCGAGGCGGAGGGACTTCCGGGAGACCTGGGATATCTCGCATTGATAGAGAGCGGCTACTCCAACGAGGCAGTGAGCCGCTCACATGCGGTGGGGATGTGGCAATTCATGAAGGGAACGGCCCGCGGCTACGGCATGCGGGTAGATACCTGGGTAGACGAGCGCCGGGACCCGGTGAAGGCCACCGAGGCGGCAGCCCGGTATCTGCATCATCTGCGGGATCGCTTCGGCTCCTTGTACCTGGCCGCAGCGGCCTATAACGCTGGCGCGGGGAAGCTCTCCCGGAGCCTGGGCAAGCTTCAGTGGGAAGCCTCGGCCGACAGCAGCGATGGCGAGGCCGAGGCGCTGGAGGAAGACGACTCGGATGCGGAGGCCGAGGCGGATGATGTGGAGAGCACGCTGGACAGCACCGATGTCACCAGCGACGCCGCCTTCTTCCGCTTAGCCAGCACCGACCTGCTGACCACCGAGACGCAGGACTACGTCCCGAAACTGATTGCTGCAGCGGTGGTCGCCAAGCAGCCGGAGCGTTACGGCATTGCTCCGTCTCAAGTGCCCCCCTTCGCCTACGACTCGGTGGTGGTGAACGGGGTGACCGGCCTGGACGTGATCGCCCGGCTTGCCGAGGCAAGCCCGGAGGAGATCGGGGACCTCAACCCACAGTACCTCCGCTTTGCGACCCCTCCGCACACCCATTCGGTTGTTCGGGTACCCCTCGGCACCGGCGAGAATGTTGCCGAGGCGTACGAGAAACTGCCGGCGTCGAAGCGGGTTCACTTCCTGACCCACGTGGTACGCCCGGGCGAGCGGCTGAGCGCCATCGCCGCGCGCTATCACCTTCCTGCGGCTGAGATTCGGGGCGCAAACCCGAGGGCCCGAACCTCCCGGATGAAGAGTGGCAGCCGGTTGGTGATTCCTACAGTTGCCGTGCCGTCGGCGTTGGCCATGCGCGCAGTGAACGGTCCAGCCTTCAGCCGGCATCAGGCTCGCATGGCAACCCATCGGGTCCGCTCGGGCGAGACCCTGATCGGAATTGCCCGGCGATACCGGGTTTCACTTCGCGCGCTGCGCCAGATCAACGCCTTGCCCGTGGAGTACACGCTGCGGGCCGGGAAGCGTCTGCGGATTCCCAGCTGACCCAACCCCCACCTCAGACTCCGGAAATCACCGTGTCTGCCGAAACCTCGACCCCCAGCGCCTCCGTCGCCGTGGCAAATCCGGACGGGTTCACTCGGACCGCCATGGCGATTTTCGCCGCCATGGTTCTCCTCATCGTTGCCCTGACCGGAATTCTGGTGGAGACCACGTGGCGTGAGCCTTCCAGCTCCATCGAGGTGGCCCCACCCGATCCGGGGAGCGTCGCCCGCCGTTGAGTGGGGCCCATCGAGGCACCTGGCTGCTGGCGCTCGGACTCGGGTCCTCTCTGGCGCCTGCGCTTGCAGCGGGACAGGTGCGCAGCCGAGGCGCAGCGTACGCACTACATCCTGCGGCGAGCGATACCACAAAGGCAAAGTCGAAGGGCGGCTCCGGGTCCTCGCACGAAGTGGCCAATGGAGCAGTGGTGCGGGGCTATCTCTCCTCCTGGGGACTTCCACCTCTTCCCGGCAATTTCACCGTCTCTGACAGTGGTCTGGTCTTCCGCTCGACCAGCGG